>NZ_JBGMNK010000017.1:0-87243 GCF_051336905.1 Pantoea sp. C8B4 | reverse complement strand
GTGCGATGTGTGCGATGTGTGCGATGTGTGCGATGTGTGCGATGTGTGCGATGTGTGCGATGTGTGCGATGTGTGCGGTGTGTGCGGTGTGTCAACTCTATTCAGCACGGGTCGCGTGCATAAAAAAAGGATGGCCAGCGCCATCCTTTTTAATCACATCAACATGGTGCCAAATCAGGCATACACAGGCAGACGCGCACAGATATCCAGTACCTTCTGCTTGGTGCGCTCAATGGTCGCTTCGTCGTTGATGTTGTCCAGCACGTCAGCGATCCAGCCAGCCAGCTCGCGCACATCTGCTTCTTTGAAGCCACGACGTGTAACCGCTGGCGTACCGATACGCACACCGGAGGTCACAAATGGACTCTTCGGATCGTTAGGTACGCTGTTTTTGTTCACAGTGATGTTAGCACGGCCCAGCGCGGCATCAGCTTCTTTACCGGTCAGGTTTTTGCTCACCAGATCGATCAGGAACAGGTGGTTATAAGTACCGCCTGAAACGATGTTGTAGCCACGCTCCAACAGAACTTCAACCATTGCTTTGGCATTTTTAGCCACTTGCTGCTGGTAAGATTTGAACTCTGGCTCCATTGCTTCTTTGAACGCTACCGCTTTACCCGCGATCACGTGCATCAGCGGGCCGCCCTGACCACCCGGGAATACCGCAGAGTTCAGTTTTTTGTACAGGTCTTCATCACCGTTTTTCGCCAGAATCAGGCCACCACGTGGACCCGCCAGGGTCTTGTGGGTGGTTGAGGTGACGATGTGTGCATGTGGAACTGGGTTCGGGTACACATCAGCGGCGATCAGACCGGCAACGTGAGCCATGTCAACGAACAGGTAAGCACCCACGCTATCTGCGATTTCGCGCATTTTTGCCCAGTCGCACACGCCAGAGTATGCAGAGAAGCCACCGACGATCATTTTTGGCTTATGCGTTTTAGCCAGCTCAGCCAGTTCGTCGTAGTTGATTTTGCCGGTTTCGTCGATGCCGTAAGGGATGACGTTATACAGCTTGCCTGACAGGTTCACTGGTGAACCGTGCGTCAGGTGACCACCGTGCGCCAGGTTCATACCGAGGATGGTGTCGCCCGGCTGCAACAGCGCAGTGTAAACCGCGAAGTTAGCCTGTGAGCCTGAGTGCGGCTGCACGTTGGCAAAGTCTGCACCAAACAGCGCTTTCGCGCGATCGATCGCCAGCTGCTCAACGATATCAACGTATTCACATCCGCCGTAGTAGCGTTTGCCCGGATACCCTTCGGCATATTTGTTGGTGAGCTGTGAACCTTGCGCCTGCATAACGCGTGGGCTGGTGTAGTTTTCAGAAGCAATCAGTTCGATGTGCTCTTCCTGACGCACCTTCTCTTGCTCCATAGCCTGCCACAACTCGGCATCATAATCGGCAATGTTCATATCACGCTTTAACATCCGGCATCTCCTGACTAGCTAACTTTTTTAACGGCAGTTTAGGCCCCGGCAAGGGGCGAAGGCCAACAGTGTAAACGGTTTTGTCAGGTGACGGTAGCGCCAATCCCCTCTTTTTACGCAAACGATTGGCACGGCGCTGGAACGGGTTTTTTACGCATTTTTGCAAGCTTGTAAATCACGATATTTGCTCATGCTGAAGGGGAATATTTTTCAGGTTTGTGGGTCAGCTTCCAGCTTCGGCACTTAACCCGCAAACAAAACGGGGGATTTACAGGCAAGATGAACGATCATAAGATGCATTTAAAATACATGTTTAAAATCACTGTGAGGCCTTCACCATGCTAGATGCACAAACTATCGCTACCGTTAAGTCTTCCCTGCCCGCTATTGCTCAGCTTGGCCCGCAACTCACTGGCCACTTCTATCAGCGTTTGTTAACGCAACACCCGGAACTGAAGAACGTTTTCAACATGAATAATCAGCGCAGCGGCAATCAGCGTGAGGCGCTGTTTAATGCCATTGTCGCCTACGGCAGTAACCTGGAGAATCTGGCAGTGCTGCTGCCGGCGGTAGAGAAGATTGCGCAGAAGCACACCAGCCTGAATATTCAGCCCGCGCAATATGCGGTAGTCGGTGAAACGTTGCTGGCCACCATCGAAGAGTTGCTCAATCCCGGCGATGACGTCTTGCAGGCATGGGGCAAAGCTTACGGCGTGCTGGCGGATGTGTTTATCCAGCGTGAAGAAGCGATTTATTGCGCCTCAGAAGAGAAAGTCGGCGGCTGGCGTGGCGCGCGTGACTTCCGTATTCGCACCATCAACACTGAAAGCTCCGTGATTAAAAGTTTTGAGCTGGTACCTAACGATGGTCAGCCCGTCGCTGATTTTCTGCCCGGACAATATCTGGCCGTTAGTCTGCGACCTGAAGGAAGCGAAAATATCCAGCATCGCCAGTATTCACTCACCCATCTACCTAACGGTAATTCCTATCGTATCGCCGTGAAGCGCGAGGAACACGGCAGCGTTTCCGGTTGGCTGCACACCCATGCGAAGGTCGGTGATATTGTGCAATGTGCGGCTCCAGCAGGTGATTTCTATCTGCAAACGACAGGAACCGCGCCGGTCACACTGATTTCTGCCGGTGTCGGCCAAACCCCAATGCTGGCGATGTTAGCCAGCCTGGCCGAGCAACAGTATGCAGGCGCGGTTAACTGGTTGCATGCGGCCGAATGCGGTACACAGCATGCTTTTGCGGATGAAGTGCAAGCCACAGGTGCTCGCCTGCCACATTTCGCCAGCCATATCTGGTATCGCGAGCCGGAAAGCGTGGACAGTAGCCGTTTTGATGCGCAGGGATTAATGGATCTCGCAGGCATCTCCAGCCAATTGAATCAGGCCGACCGCCAGTTCTGGCTCTGCGGCCCCCTGCCATTTATGCAGTTTGTCGCGCGGCAGCTGGTCGATGCCGGTATCAGTGCCGATCGTATCCATTATGAAGTTTTTGGCCCGCACAAAGTGCTGTAAACAAAAAAAGCCTGCATCATGCAGGCTTTTTAACAGGCTAACGAAGGGGCTTAGATCGCCTCTTCGTCCTCTTCACCGGTACGGATACGCACCACGCGCGCCACGTCGAACACAAAGATTTTGCCGTCGCCGATTTTGCCGGTCTGCGCGGTATTCATAATGGCTTCAACGCAGGTGTCGACGATGTCATCACCGACCACCATTTCGATTTTCACTTTTGGCAGAAAATCGACCATGTACTCCGCGCCACGATAAAGCTCAGTGTGGCCTTTCTGGCGACCAAAACCCTTCACTTCACTGACCGTCATCCCGGTGATGCCCACTTCAGCCAACGCTTCGCGCACATCATCGAGTTTGAATGGTTTAATAATTGCATCGATCTTTTTCATGACAGATCCTTTTTTCACTCCCTCCATGATGGACGGATAACAAGTAGTATATACCCGTCCTGCTTCAAGTTGCAGAGGGGTTGGCGGCTCTCTTTTCCCCAAATCGCTTGAAGAAGTAAGCTCATCGGGATGCTTTCGTTTGCCGTCTGACTGCAACTCAAATTATTTGGGGTAGTCAATGGATGAATCAATATGCCGCAGCAAGCTACTCTTTAAATTCACTGGCGTCCAGCTCATGGCGTGACAGCAGCTTATAGAATTCTGTACGGTTACGTCCAGCCAGACGCGCAGCGTTGGTGACATTTCCTTTGGTCATTTGCAGCAATTTGCGCAGATAGTTGAGCTCAAATTGATTACGTGCTTCAACAAAAGTCGGCAGCGCCGTATTTTCACCCGCTAACGCCTGCTCAACCAGCGCATCACTGATCACGGGTGATGTGCTCAGCGCGACACACTGCTCAATCACGTTGACCAACTGCCGCACGTTGCCGGGCCAGCTGGCCCCCACTAAACGTTTCATCGCATCCACAGAGAAGCTGCGCACGAAGGGTTTATGGCGTTCGGCCGACTGGCGCAACAGATGGTTCGCCAGCAGCGGAATATCTTCTGCACGTTCATGCAGCGCCGGAATCTTCAGATTCACCACATTGAGGCGATAGTAGAGATCCTCGCGGAAACTCTTTTTCTCCATCGCTTTGGGCAGATCGCGATGCGTGGCCGAGATGATGCGCACGTTGATATCGACATCCCGATTACTGCCAAGCGGACGCACTTTTCGCTCCTGCAAGACGCGCAGTAGTTTGACCTGCAAAGCCTGTGGCATATCACCAATTTCATCAAGAAACAGCGTGCCACTCTCCGCCGCCTGAAACAGCCCTTCACGCGCACTCACGGCACCGGTGAAAGCCCCTTTGGCATGACCAAACAGCTCAGACTCCAGCAGTTGCTCCGGTAGCGCACCACAGTTAATGGCAATAAACGGCTTGTTTGCACGCGGGCTGGCGGCGTGAATCGCCTGAGCCAGCACCTCTTTGCCGGTACCGCTCTGGCCGTTAATCAACACGCTAACGTCGGATTGCGCCACCATGTGCGCCTGATCCAGCAAACGCAGCATCAATGGATTGCGCGTTACCACGGCCTCACGCCAGGTGTCATCGCTGACTGGCGCGCGCTGTGCCAGCGCTTCATCAATGGCTTTGTACAGCGCGTCACGATCCACTGGCTTCGTCAGGAAACTGAACACCCCCTGCTGCGTAGCGGAAACCGCTTCGGGAATCGAGCCGTGCGCCGTAAGAATGATCACCGGTAAACCCGCATGGCGCTTCTGGATTTCGCCAAATAACGCCAGCCCGTCCATTTCATCCATACGCAGGTCGCTGATCACCAGATCAACTTTCTCTTTCTGCAACTGGCGCAGCGCATCCGGGCCACTTGCGGCGGTGGTCACCTGATAGCCTTCACTGCTTAAGCGCATGCCAAGCAGTTTTAGCAGGCCGGGATCGTCATCCACCAGCAGTAAACGTGCAGACTGTTTCATGGTCACTGATCCTCACTTTGTGCATCACTGGCACCGTGCGATGTATCGCTGCTGTCCGCCGGTTTACGGGACGACAGCTGACGTTCGATGTCAGTTAAGCGCTCAAGCTTACGCTGAGTCTCCTCCAGTGATTGACGCAGTTTGGTTTGCTGCTGGCGCAGGCTGTCCAGCTCAGTGTCGTGGCTTTGCTGGAGTGCAGCATAGCGGCTGCGTTCACCGCTTAACGCCAACTGCGCCGCCTGATTGCTACGCCACAACATCAATAACGGGCGCACGGAGGCTGGATAGGAAGCGCTGTAACCGTCTAGCGTATCGACGAACTGGCGGCGCTCAAAGGGCGTCACATTGCCATTTGCCAGCAGAATGCCTTGTTTAAAAGCACGCGCCCAGCCTTGTACTGGCCAGCGTCGTGCCTCAGCCCGCGCTTCCGCTGGGGATAAACGCTCACCACAGTCGATAGCACGCTGCCAGTAAAGGGGGTTGCTCATTGCTGCTGGCGTTTCAATCTTCCACACGTTTTGACAATCGGTCGCCAGATAATCAGGCAACCGCACTTCTGGCTCAGGAAGATTGGTGCCATCGTGTAACGCGCTGCCCGTGGACGGTGTCTGGCAGGCACTCAAGCCAAATGCCACCAACGCGCAGCTAAAAAGTTTAATCAGGGTGTGTTTCATTAATCAGGCATTCCCGGCGCTGGTCGTCAAAATGATTCGAAAACAGACATCCGCATCCTTGCGCGTTACCAATTGCAAATCACCCTGCATCCTGCGCAGGCAATCTTTAGCGATGCTTAACCCCAGCCCGCTGCCTTTAACCGGCCCTTTGCGCTGCTGGCTGCCCTGAAAAAAGGGCTCAAAAATCATCGCCTGCTCTTCAGCCGGAATTGGTGTGCCGGTGTTCGCCACCTCAATCCACACCTGGTTGCCTTTCTGTTGGCTCTGCAGCCAGATGTTACCGGATTCGCTGCCGTAGTTCACGGCGTTCGAATAGAGGTTATCGATGACCCTTTGCAGCAATGTTGCCTCTGCCAGACAGTGCGCCACCTGAAGATCAACATGGGTGGTGATCTGACGCGCACCGGCGGGCAATGAATGGATTTTAACGACCGCATCAACGATGTCATTGATTGCTACCGGCTCCAGCACCATGGGGACATCCGCCAGTTTGCGGTTGTAATCCAAAAGTTGTTCGATGAGACGCTGCAAATGGCGGCTGCTGGTGTCAAGGATCGCCACCACTTCCTGCTGTTCCGCATTGAGCGGCCCAGCCACCTGATCGGCCAATAATTCCGTGCCCTCTCGCAAGCTGGCAAGCGGGGTTTTCAGTTCGTGTGAGAGATGACGCAGAAACTCATGTCGCTGCTCTTCCAGCCAGCTTAAGCGCTCGCTCAGCCACACGATGCGCTGACCGAGTGAACGGATTTCACGAGGGCCGCGAAAACTCACGCTGTCGCCGAGCGCTTTGCCTTGCCCAAGTCGGTTAATCATCCGTTCTACACGTTTTACCGGGCCGATAATCATGCCGGTAAACAGCAGCACCAGCGCCAGACTAATCAGAAACAGAATCAGCGCTTGCCAGCCGAAGAACTGACCGCGGTCGGCGATTTCGCGCTGGAGCTGCAAGCCACGCGAAAACACCACTTCACGCGTCTCCTGCACCATTTGCGCATTGGCATCAGAAAAATGTTCGAGGGCCGTGGCGGCTTTTGCCACTGGGTTACCGTTGTCACACTGCACACTGGCGAGCTGCGGCAAAGTTTCCTGCAGCGCTTTGAATGATGGAAGCTCTGGCAGGCTATCCGCATGGCTGGTGAGCATCTGGCCATAACGCGTCCACTGCGTTTGATAAAGCTTTTGCAAGGTGGCATCACCCAATACGCAATATTGACGATAACTGCGTTCCAGTTCGATCGCCGTGCGCGCCATCGCTTCGCTGCGGCGTACGTCGGTAAAAGTATTGCGATTGGTATCTGCAGCCTGATTACTGAGCGCAGACAAACTTTCCCAGGCTTGCCACGCCAGCACCAGCAATGGTAGCAGGACCAGCAAAAAAGCCATCAAGACTAACTGCCGCAGGGATCGGGGAAACAGACGCCATCTCTTCACTACCGCGCATCCTTCAATGTGAGCTGCTGGCATGCTAACGAAGTATCAATAGGGAAGAAAGTACAGAAAAGAAAACGGCAGCCCTTTTGGGCTGCCGTGAGAGCGACGCCGCAGCATCGCTTGCAAAATGGGTGGAGCCTAACTCAACGTTGCGTCCGATGCTTGATAACGTTGCAAAGCAAGCGATTATCGGTTGGGTGGACGGCAGGCTCCGTTTGGTGCGTCATTCGAATTTTATGAGCTCAACCGCAGTGCGGGGCAATCATAGACAGGAGAATGAGCAACGCTGTGAGTATAGCAACTATCGTGCCAGAAATGAAATAGCATTGATTATCAGAGTAATGCGAGGTGTGACGCACTATTTTATGAAAAAGCGGACCGGCTGGTCTGATGAAAGTGTCGCTGATCAGCAACGAGTTAAAGGATGAAAAGTTGAGTCAATATAAATCAATAAGTTAAGTGTCACCATTTGGCGACAGCTCACTATCGTGTTTGTCGCCAATTTCCGACAGTTTTGCAAGCCAGCCAAAGTCAGTCATGGCGTAATAGAGTGAGTGAGGCCTGACGGACAAAAGAAAGGCCGCCTTGCGGCGGCCTCAGATGCTGCTGGCTAAATTAGCCCAGCTGCTTGCGTGCGTTGCGGAAGATACGCATCCACGGGCTGTCTTCGCCCCACTCTGCTGGGTGCCAGGAGTTGCTCACGGTGCGGAACACGCGCTCTGGGTGCGGCATCATAATAGTGACGCGACCGCTTTCGTTGGTTACCGCAGTGATACCGTTCGGCGAGCCGTTCGGGTTGGCTGGGTAATTTTCGGTCACTTTACCGAAGTTGTCCACGAAGCGCAGCGCCACCAGACCTTTGCTTTCCAGCTGGGCCAGATGTGCACCGTCACGCACTTCCACGAAACCTTCACCGTGCGACACGGCAATTGGCATATGAGAACCGGCCATGCCGTCCAGCAGCAACGATGGACTCGCAGCCACTTCGACCAGGCTGAAACGTGCTTCAAACCGCTCTGACTGGTTACGTACAAAGCGTGGCCACAGTTCGCTGCCCGGAATCAGCTCACGCAGATTCGACATCATCTGGCAGCCGTTACATACGCCCAGCGCCAGCGTCTGTGGACGGTGGAAGAAGTTTTCGAACTCATCACGCACACGGCCGTTGAACAGAATCGATTTCGCCCAACCTTCACCTGCACCCAATACGTCACCGTAAGAGAAGCCACCGCACGCGACCAGCGCCTGGAACTCTTCCAGGCCACGGCGGCCCGCCAGCAGATCGCTCATGTGCACATCGACTGCGGTGAAACCAGCACGGTGGAAGGCAGCCGCCATCTCAACGTGGGAGTTCACGCCCTGCTCACGCAGCACGGCAACACGAGGACGCGCGCCTGTGGCGATCATCGGCGCCGCAACATCTTCTTCTGGCTTAAAGGTCAGATGGACGTTCAGGCCAGGATCGTTGTCGTCTTTCTTCGCTTCGTGCTCTTGATCGGCACAGGCAGGGTTGTCACGCAGACGCTGCATCTGCCAGGTGGTTTCTGCCCACCAGGTACGCAGCGTGGTACGGCTTTCGCTGTACACCGCGCTGTCGCCAGAACGGATGACAAAGCGATCGCCCGGCAGTGCCTGACCAATCACATGCACATTGCTGCTCAGACCATGGTCGGCAAACACTTTCTCAACGGCTGCACGATCAGCGGCATTAATCTGGATCACTGCACCCAACTCTTCGGTGAACAGTGCTGCCAGCGCATCGTTACCCAGCGCGGCGATATCGGCTTCGATACCGCAGTGACCGGTGAAGGCCATTTCAGCCAGTGTGACCAGAAGGCCGCCATCAGAACGGTCATGGTAAGCCAGCAGCTTCTGCTCGGCCACCAGCGCCTGAATGGCGTTGAAGAAGCCTGCCAGCTGCGATGCATCACGCACGTCGGCTGGCTTATCGCCTAACTGACGGTAAACCTGTGACAGTGCGGTAGCCCCCAGGGTGTTTGCGCCGTTGCCCAGATCAATCAGCATCAGCAGGTTATCCTGGTCAGCTTGCAGTTGAGGCGTTACGGTGCGGCGCACGTCTTCTACACGCGCAAAGGCGGTGATCACCAGCGACAGCGGCGAGGTCATATCACGCTCTTCGGTACCCTGCTGCCAGCGGGTTTTCATCGACATCGAGTCTTTGCCCACTGGAATCGTGATGCCCAGCGCCGGACACAGTTCTTCACCGACCGCTTTCACTGCCGCATATAAACCGGCATCTTCACCCGGGTGACCCGCTGCCGCCATCCAGTTCGCAGACAGCTTCACACGCTGCAGTGAACCAATCGCGGTGGCCGCCAGGTTGGTCAGCGCTTCACCGACCGCTAAACGGCCAGATGCAGCGAAGTCCAGCAAGGCTACTGGAGCGCGTTCGCCCAGTGAGAAGGCTTCGCCGTGATAGCTATCCAGGCTGGCGGTGGTCACTGCACAGTTCGCGACCGGGATCTGCCATGGGCCGACCATTTGGTCACGCGCCACCATGCCGGTTACCGAGCGGTCACCGATGGTAATCAGGAAGGTTTTCTCTGCCACAGTTGGCAGATGCAGTACGCGATTAACGGCGTCCGCCACGGTAATGCCGTCACGTACCAGCGCATCGCCTTTGGCCTGCTGAGTGGCAACATCACGCGTCATCTTCGGCGTTTTGCCCAGCAGCACGTCCAACGGCATGTCGATAGGGTTGTTATCGAAGTGGCTATCCGCCAGGTTCAGGTGCAGCTCTTCGGTGGCTTCACCGATCACCGCATATGGCGCACGCTCACGCTTACACAGCTCGTCAAACAACGCCAGCTGAGCCGGTGCCACCGCCAGCACATAACGTTCCTGGGATTCGTTACACCACACTTCCAGCGGGCTCATGCCTGGCTCATCGTTGAGAATGTCGCGCAGGTTGAAGTTACCACCACGGCCGCCATCGCTCACCAGCTCTGGCATGGCGTTCGACAGACCGCCTGCACCCACATCGTGGATGAACAGAATCGGGTTAGCTTCGCCCAGCTGCCAGCAACGGTCGATCACTTCCTGGCAGCGACGCTCCATTTCTGGGTTGTCGCGCTGGACCGATGCAAAATCCAGATCCGCATCAGACTGACCAGACGCCATTGAAGAGGCTGCTCCGCCGCCGAGGCCAATGTTCATCGCAGGCCCGCCGAGCACGATCAGTTTCGCACCAACGACGATCTCACCCTTCTGCACGTGGTCAGCTCGGATGTTACCAATACCGCCCGCCAGCATGATTGGCTTATGGTAGCCACGCAGTTCTGAGCCATTATGGCTGTTCACGCGCTCTTCATAAGTACGGAAGTAACCGTTCAGTGCAGGACGGCCAAATTCGTTGTTGAACGCTGCGCCGCCCAGTGGGCCTTCAGTCATGATATCCAGCGCGGTAACAATACGCTCCGGCTTACCAAAATCCTCTTCCCACGGCTGTTCAAAACCAGGAATACGCAGGTTAGAGACGGAGAAACCGACCAGGCCCGCTTTTGGCTTCGCGCCACGTCCCGTTGCGCCTTCATCACGGATTTCACCGCCGGAACCGGTCGCAGCACCTGGCCACGGCGAAATCGCGGTGGGGTGGTTATGGGTTTCCACCTTCATCAGGATATGCGCCTCTTCCTGATGGAAGGTGTATTCGCCCTTCTGCGCATCGGCGTAGAAGCGGCCCACTTTTGAACCTTCCATCACTGCGGCGTTGTCTTTATAAGCAGACAGCACGTGCTCAGGATTATGCTCAAAAGTGTTTTTGATCATTTTAAACAGCGACTTCGGCTGTTTTTCACCGTCGATAATCCAGTCGGCGTTGAAGATTTTATGACGGCAGTGCTCGGAGTTTGCCTGGGCAAACATATAGAGCTCGATGTCGTTCGGATTACGGCCCAGTTTGGTGAAGGCATTCAGCAAATAGTCGATTTCGTCATCGGCCAGCGCCAGGCCCAGCGTGGTGTTGGCCTGTTCCAGTGCAAAGCGACCGGCACCCAGCACATCAACGCTTTTCAGCGGCTGTGGTTCATGATGCGCGAACAGCTGCTGTGCTTCATTCAGGTCACCGAACACGGTCTCCATCATGCGGTCATGTAGCAGGCTAGCCAGCTGTTGCCATTGCGCTTCCGTCAGCTGCGGTGCCTGCACATAGAAGGCCATGCCGCGTTCGAGGCGGATAACCTGGGGCAGATCGCAGTTGTGCGCGATATCGGTGGCTTTTGATGACCACGGAGAAATGGTGCCGGGACGCGGCGTCACCAGTAACAGACGCCCTTGTGGCGCGTGCTCGGCGAGAGAGGGACCGTATTTCAGCAGACGTTGCAGGCGGGCATGTTCATCCGCACTGAGCGGTGCACTGACATCGGCAAAATGGACGTACTCGGCGTAAATATCACTCACTGGCAGGTGAGCGTCCTGAAAGCGGGTCAGCAGTTTGTTTACACGAAATGCCGACAGAGCGGGCGAACCACGCAGAATTTCCATCATCAAAGATCTCTCGTCTTCGAAGCGCCGGGCGACGCTTCATTGGGCGCAACAGGGGAAAACGGGCGGTATTATAGAGAAACAGCACGGGTTACGAAACCGTTTGCGCATAAAATCTGGCACTCAGCATTTGGCTGAATTTTGCACAATTCTTGCTATATAAGTTGCCCTGCTGCGCTTTGTTGCGCAAAATGCCCATCGCTCTGGGAGTGAAAACAACATAAATACTGCCTTTTAAAAGACAGAGGCCTGTGAGCCATTACGAGACAACTATTTGAAACGCCTGAAAATAAACTATCTGTTGATCGGTCTGATCACCGTGCTGCTTGCGCTGGCACTGTGGCCTTCCATCCCCTGGTACGGGGGCGGAAAAGACGCGTTATCGCAGATTAAATCACGTGGAGTGCTGCGCATCAGTACCGTCAACTCCCCGCTGACTTACTACACCATCAATAATGCACCAGCCGGTATGGATTACGAGCTGGCGAAACGCTTCGCCGATTATCTTGGCGTCAAACTCGAGGTTACGGTGCGTCCGAACCTCGGCGATCTGTTTGACGATCTGGATGATGGTAAGGCGGATTTGCTCGCAGCTGGGCTGATCTACAACGGTGAACGCCTTGCCCACTATCAAAGTGGACCGAGCTACTACTCTGTTTCGCAGCAGTTGGTGTACCGCATTGATAAGCCACGGCCGAAGACGCTCGGCGATTTGAAAGGCCGCCTGATTGTGCAGTCCGGTTCGGCATATCTGTCAACTTTACGTTCCGCCAAAGCTGACAGCTATCCCGATCTCGATTGGGCGATTTCTACCGATCAGGGACAGAAAGCGTTGCTGGAAGCCGTCGCCGACGGCAAGCTGGATTACACGGTGGGCGATTCGGTCACCATCGGCTTATTGCAGCGCATCCATCCGCAGCTGGCCGTAGCATTCGACATCACCGATGAAGAACCGGTCACCTGGTATCTGCCACGTAATGATGATGACAGCCTGAATGCGGCAATGCTCGACTTCTATAGCCAGATGGGCGAAGAAGGCACCATGGCGCGCCTCGAAGAGAAGTATCTCGGTCACGTTGGCACTTTTGATTACGTGGATACCCGCACCTTCCTGCGCGCGATTGATAACACGTTACCGGATATCAAACCGTTGTTTGAGAAATACGCGGCGAGCATGGACTGGCGTCTGCTGGCAGCCATCTCTTATCAGGAGTCGCACTGGAATCCGCAGGCGACCTCGCCGACCGGCGTGCGCGGCATGATGATGTTGACGCGTAACACCGCTGACAGCCTCGACGTCAACGATCGCCTTGATCCTGAGCAGAGCATCCGTGGCGGCAGCGAATACCTGCAACGTATGATGGAGAAGGTGCCGGACACCATTCCTGATGATGAGCGCATCTGGTTTGCATTGGCGGCGTATAACATGGGCTATGCGCACATGCTGGATGCCCGCAAGCTGACGGCCAAACAAGGTGGTAATCCTGATAGCTGGGCCGATGTCAAACAGCGTCTGCCGATGCTGAGCCAGAAGCGTTATTACGCGCAAACCTCCTACGGCTACGCGCGCGGCCATGAAGCTTACAACTATGTAGAGAACATCCGTAAGTATCAGATCAGTCTGGTGGGATATCTGCAGGAGCAGGAGAAGCGCATCGCTCAGCAATCGGCGCTGGAAGCCGAACTGGGCGCCGGTTACCCGGCGGTCGAACCTAAGATTGCGATGAACTAACCTTCGCGCTGCGCCTGCCGCAGCGCTTTCTTTTGCTCGCGGCGCATGCGGAAGAAGTCACTCAACATTCCGGCACATTCGTCCGCCAGTACACCGCAATCAATCTGAATCTGATGATTCATGCCTGGATGACCAATCACGTCCATGAGCGAGCCCGCTGCGCCCGTTTTTTCATCCTTTGCGCCATAGACGAGCCGCGTAATGCGGCTGTGCACCATCGCACCGGCGCACATCACGCAGGGTTCCAGTGTCACATACAACGTGGTGTCGAGCAGGCGATAGTTTTCGAGAATTTTACCGCCCTGGCGCAGCGCCATGATCTCGGCATGCGCGGTCGGATCGCACTGACCAATCGGCCGATTCCAGCCTTCACCGATCACTTTGTCGCCCTGCACTAATACCGCGCCCACCGGCACTTCGCCCTGTTCCCACGCGCGACGCGCCAGCTCCAGCGCATGGCGCATCCAATATTCATCAGTTTGTGGGTTCACCGGGCAGCTCCTGCGGGTTTAAAGGCGGCGCATTATAGACGGAATCGCCACATGATTCACTCCAGCTGTTGCAGCTCACCGCGTGATGTTACCCGCCAGCGATGCTGGCAGAAGAACAGCAGCGGGTTATCCTGTTTACTGTCGCTGTAACCGCTGTAGAGTTGCAATGGTGTACCAATCTTCTCTTCGAGTTGAGCAACCTTCTCATGCCCGAGGCAACGCATGGCCAATACGCGCCCCCCTAAACCGGGTTGCATCTGGCTGGCAATCAGTTGAACGCGCGGCAGAAAGGCCGAATCGAAATAGACCTGCTCCACCAGTGATTGTGGCGAACCGGTGATCAGCCACACATCTGCATCATCGCTGCTGAGATAATCCGTCAGACGTTGTTGCACCACCGGAAAAGCGGTGACGCGCTGGCGGAACCATGTCGCGAACGCGGCCTCACGCTGACGCAGGCGCGGCTCACTGTGGCCGAAGGTAATGGCCCACAGCAGCAAACTCATTGGCCAGCGTGCAGCGCGCCCTTTAAACAGCATTCCCAGACCAATCACCGGCAACAGCGGCACCACCAGCAACAGGTTGATCGGCTGACGTCGCAGCAGATAACGCATAAAGGTGCCAAACATGTCCTGCTGATGCAGCGTGCCATCGAGATCGAAAAACACCACGCGGCGTTGCGTACCCTTTGTCAAACTCCACTCCTTATCTTTCCTTTCTACGGCTTGCCCTACAGTGTAGCCAGCTTCAACGGCGGGGGCGAAAGCAGTCATTTTTAATTCCAATGACCACAATGCCAGCTGAATAGTTTATTCTTTGTGTCGGCGTGCTGTCATTAAAACCTGGCGGTGCGAAAAGAGACTAAGCTCAAGCGGGATTAGATGGATTAAGGATCGAACATGAGTTCATTGCTGCGAATTCGCCAGCTCTACCCTCGACTGGCGCTAAATGAGCGTCGGCTGGCGGATTTTTTGCTGTCGCAGCCGGATCGGGCACGGCATCTGAGTTCACAAAAACTGGCTGAGGAATCGGGCGTCAGCCAGTCGAGCGTGGTGAAATTTGCCCAAAAATTGGGCTATAAGGGATTTCCTGCGCTGAAACTGGCACTGAGTGAGTCGCTGGCGGATCGCGACGCCATCACCGTGCACAATCATATTCTCAGCGACGATCCCCTCAAAGTGGTCGGCGAAAAATTACTGACTGAGAAGATCTCCGCTATCCGCGCCACGCTGGATATCAACAGTGAAGAGAAGCTGCTGCAAACCCTGCAATTGCTGAAAAACGCCAACCGCATTTTGTTAGTGGGCATCGGTGCGTCGGGGTTAGTGGCGAAAGATTTCTCATGGAAGCTGATGAAGATTGGCATCAACGCGGTCGCTGAGCAGGATATGCATGCTTTACTGGCGAGCGTGCAGGCGATGGCACCGGGGGATGTGCTGCTGGCGATTTCCTATACTGGCGAGCGGCGTGAAATTAACCTTGCGGCGCAGGAAGCCGCGCAACTGGGGGTCGACGTGCTGGCGTTTACCGGCTTTACCCCCAACTCACTGCAACAGTGCGCTTCCATATGCTTGTACACCGTTGCCGAGGAGCAAAGTACGCGCAGTGCCGCAATCTCATCCACCAGTGCACAATTGGCGTTGACCGACCTGCTGTTTATGGCGTTGGTACAAAACGATCCAGAACGCGCTTCAAGCCACATACGGCACAGCGAAGAACTGGTAAAGAAATTGGTGTAATGCGAAAAAGGCCGTTATCCGGCCTTTTATTGGCTGATTCTTAACACACAGAATGTGTCACGCGGCGTTTTCCTGATGCCTGGCTGACTTACAGCGAATTCTGCTTCAGTGAGCTTAATTCCCGCTTTGTTTGATCCAGCACAATAAACCCTGCGCCTGCAGAAGCCGATTTTATGATAAGGTGCGCGCCTTCTTTCTCAGGCTAACGGCGATCATGGCTTTACTCATTACGGCGAAATGCATCAATTGCGATATGTGCGAACCTGAATGCCCGAACCAGGCTATCAGCTTAGGTGAGATGATCTATGAGATTGATGTCGACCGCTGCACCGAGTGCGTAGGCCATTATGATGTGCCGACCTGCCAAAGCGTCTGCCCGATTGATAACACCATCATTTCTGACCCACAGCACCCGGAAACCCGTGAGGCGCTGTGGGAGAAATTTGTCGTGTTGCACCCTTAGTCTTCGATGATCACCGTTGCGCAGGCGTAGTGGCGCTCATCGGCCAGGGTAACATGCACATGTTTCACGCCCAACTGGCTGGCAATCACTTTTGCCTGTTCGAAAAAGCGTAAGCCCGGTTTGCCAAGCGCGTCGTTGTACACTTCGAATTGATTAAAGGCCAGGCCACCGCGAATCCCGGTACCAAAGGCTTTGGCCGCCGCTTCTTTCACCGCAAAACGTTTGGCAAGAAAACGCACCGGTTGCTGGTGCGCCTGATACTGTTGCCACTCGGCTTCGCTTAAGACGCGACGCGCCAGACGATCGCCGGATCGCTCAATCACACCGGCAATACGTTCAATTTCAACGATGTCACTGCCGAGTCCAAGAATCGCCATTAGCGACGCGCTTCCCGCATCAGCTGCTTCATCTCTGACACCGCATCCGCCAGGCCACTGAACAGCGCACGGCCAATGATAGCGTGACCAATGTTAAGCTCGTGCATCTCCGGCAGTTCAGCGATCGGTTGCACATTGTGATACGTCAGACCGTGACCGGCATTGACCTTCAAGCCCAGGCTGGCTGCAAACGTGGCCGCTTTGCGAATACGAGACAGCTCGGCTTCACGCCCCAGCCCTTCCGGTGCTTCCGCGTAGGCACCGGTGTGGATCTCAATGTAAGGTGCGCCGCTGGCAACGGCCGCTTCAATCTGTCGATGATCGGCATCGATAAACAGCGACACCAGGATACCCGCTTCGCTCAGCAGGCGAACCGCTGCGTTGATTTTGTCCTGCTGACCCGCCACATCTAATCCGCCTTCAGTGGTCACTTCCTGGCGTTTTTCTGGCACCAGACACACGAAGTGCGGCTTGATGTCGCAGGCAATGTCGATCATCTCATCGGTCACCGCCATTTCCAGATTCATGCGCGTCTGGATGGTGTCGCGCAGAATACGCACATCGCGATCGGTGATATGACGACGATCTTCACGCAGGTGCACAGTGATGCCATCTGCGCCCGCCTGTTCAGAAACAAACGCAGCCTGGACTGGATCGGGATAATTCGTGCCACGTGCGTTACGTACGGTGGCGATGTGGTCAATGTTGACCCCTAACAGCAACTCAGCCATGACAATCCTTAAATAGGTTCAGTGTGTTTGCAGTGTACCGTGCTGAGCATATCAGGCGGTACGACCAGCGCTAGTCGTTTGCCACATCGGGCTTCTTTTTTGGCACAAACTGGCGAAACAGTTCCTGGCTCTTTAACGGTTTACCGCCCAGATAAGGCTTAAGCGCCATACGCGTAAAGCGCTTGGCAGCTCGCAGGCTGTCAGCATCGGGAAAATCGCGTTCCCACAGCGCACGCAACTGGCGGCCGGTAAAACTGCGCTGGTTGACGACCAGGCTGGCGATAAAGCCCTTCTCTTCTCGGTAGCTGTACGTCATGCCGTCATCGATCTCTTCACCACTGCCCGCACAGTGCAGGAAATCCACGCCGTAACCCAGATGCCCCAGCAGCGCCAGTTCAAAGCGACGCAGCGCCGGTTCAGGCGTGCCGCTGCCTGCGGCCAGCATCTGGATGCAATGGAGATAATCAAAGAAAAGATCGGAGAAAGGAATTTCCTGCTCAAGCACGCGGGACAGCAGTTCGTTAACGTACAGCCCGCAATAGAGCGTGATGCCACTGAGCGGTAATGCCAGCGACACCGCTTCGGCGCTGCGCAGCGTTTTAACTTCGCCACGCCCTCCCCAACGCACCAGCAGAGGCGTGAAGGGTTGGAGTGCACCTTTGAGTTGGGAACGGCGCGAGCGTGCGCCTTTGGCGAGGACGCGGACTCGCCCTTCGCTTTCGCTGAACAGATCGAGCAGGAGGCTGGTTTCGCTGTAAGGGCGACTATGCAGCACAAAGGCGCGTTGCCAGCCTTCCATCAATTATTCGTCTGTATAGCCCAGGCTGCGCAGTGCACGTTCGTCATCCGCCCAACCCGATTTCACTTTAACCCACAGTTCGAGATGTACTTTAGCTTCAAACATCTCTTCCATGTCTTTACGCGCTTCAATACCGATGGTTTTAATCTTGGCGCCTTTGTTGCCAATCACCATCTTCTTCTGCCCTTCGCGCTCGACGAGGATCAGACCGTTGATGTCATAACCACCACGATCGTTAGAGACGAATTGTTCGATTTCCACGGTCACTGAGTAAGGCAGTTCGGCGCCGAGGAAGCGCATCAGTTTTTCACGGATGATCTCAGACGCCATAAAGCGCTGTGAGCGATCGGTGATGTAATCTTCCGGGAAGTGATGGTCAGATTTCGGCAGGCATTTACGCGCGATAGCGGCAATCGCATCGACGTTTTTACCGCTTTCCGCCGAGATCGGCACGATCTCAAGGAAGTTCATCTGCTGGCTCAGGAACTGCAGGTGCGGCAGCAGAATGGTTTTATCCTGAATATTGTCGACCTTGTTAACGGCCAGCACCACCGGCACTTTGCCGTCGCGTAGCTTGTTCAAGACCATTTCATCGTCCGGCGTCCAGCGGGTGCCTTCAACAACAAAAATCACCAGCTCCACATCACCAATTGAGCTGCTGGCAGCACGGTTCATCAGGCGGTTAATCGCCCGCTTCTCTTCCATGTGCAGCCCTGGGGTATCCACGTAGATCGCCTGATAAGCGCCTTCGGTGTGAATGCCCATGATGCGGTGACGCGTGGTTTGCGGTTTACGCGAGGTGATCGACACTTTCTGCCCCAGTAACTGGTTCAGTAAGGTGGATTTGCCAACGTTAGGTCGGCCAACAATCGCGATAAAGCCGCTGTGTGTTTCGATTTCGCTCATTCGAGTCCTGACTTGGGCAGCGTCGCTGTCGACGCTGCGATATGACTATGTATTTTATTCGAGACCAAGCTTAATTAATGCCTGTTCAGCGGCAGCTTGCTCTGCTTTACGGCGGCTGGAACCTACACCCACCACCGGGTCTGCCATGCCACTCACCTGACAGTGAATGGTGAATTCCTGATCGTGGGCTTCGCCACGCACCTGCACCACCAGATAAGAAGGCAGCGGCAGGTGACGCCCTTGCAGAAACTCCTGCAGACGCGTTTTTGGATCTTTTTGCTTATCACCCGGGCTGATCTCATCAAGGCGATTTTGGTACCAATCGAGAATCAGTTTCTCAACGGTTTGAATGTTGCTGTCGAGGAAGATACCGCCAATCAGCGCTTCAACCGTATCAGCAAGAATCGATTCGCGACGGAAACCGCCACTCTTCAACTCGCCCGGACCAAGACGTAAACATTCGCCGAGTTCAAACTCACGCGCCATCTCTGCCAGGGTATTGCCCCGCACCAGCGTAGCGCGCATGCGGCTCATGTCACCTTCATCCACGCGTGGGAAGCGATGATAAAGCGCATTGGCAATCACATAGCTGAGAATGGAATCGCCAAGAAACTCAAGACGTTCATTGTGCTTACTGCTGGCACTGCGGTGAGTCAATGCTTGCTGCAGTAGTTCCGGATGAGTAAAAGTGTAGCCCAGTTTGCGCTGCAGCTTGTTAATAAGGATGGGGTTCATGCGATTCCAGTTATTCTGTGCGTCTGTAACTCTGCATACGAAACAGGGCTGAGCTTCCAACACGTTCTGTTTCGTGTGCAGTGGCCCCCCGAAAGAGGCCAACCGTGTTGCCCACCGCAGTGGGCATAATGCTTAGTGGATTCCGCCGATGCGACTTAAGCGCACGCCCGTTGGCCACTGTCCTTCTTGTTTCTCAAAGCTCATCCAGATAGCCACCGCTTTACCGACCAGATTCTTCTCAGGCACAAAGCCCCAGTAGCGGCTGTCGGCGCTGTTATCGCGGTTATCACCCATCATGAAATATTGCCCTTCCGGCACGATCCACGTGGATTGCGGCTGACCCGGCTGCTGATAATACATGCTTGCCTGGCTCTGCGCTTCGTTTACTAACAGGATATCGTGCGTCACCGTGCCCAGCGTCTCTTTACGTGTTCCCAGACGCAGGCCGCCCTTCATGGTTTCGCCCTGTGGTGCTTCAAAGAAGCCGTTGCCGGTTTCATTGCCATCAAAGCCGCTGAAGGTTTGAATGAAGCGGCTTGGCTCCACGTTGGTATAGGTGATCGGCAACGCGGTATCGCATTTGCCTGTGCCACAACCCGGGTTAACCGTCAGCGTTTTGCTGTAAGGATCAAACACCACTTTGTCGCCCGGCAGACCGATCACACGTTTAATGTAATCGACGCTCGGATCTTTCGGGTATTTAAACACCGCCACATCACCGCGCTGCGGATGACCCGTTGGGATCAGCGTGGTTTGAGTAATCGGATCTTTGATGCCGTAAGCAAACTTCTCCACCAGAATAAAATCACCAATCAGCAACGTCGGCATCATGGAACCTGATGGGATCTGGAACGGCTCAAAAATAAACGAGCGAACGATCAGTACCACCGCCAGCACCGGGAACACCGATGCCGCCGTTTCTACCCAGCCTGGCTGAGCCGCCACTTTGGCCAGCGTTTTGCCGTCCAATGTGTTGCCCGCCTGCGCTTGTGCAGCTGCCTGCTTAGCACGACGCGCCGGAGCCCATTTAAAGCGATCGATACACCAGATAACACCCGTTATTAGCGTGGCGATCACCAGAATCAGGGCGAACATATTAGCCATTAAAGTTCCTTATTTGCTGTCTTTACCGACATGCAGAATGGCAAGGAATGCTTCCTGCGGCAGCTCAACGTTGCCGACCTGCTTCATTCGCTTCTTACCGTCTTTCTGCTTCTGCAACAGTTTCTTCTTACGGCTCACGTCACCGCCATAGCATTTCGCCAGGACGTTTTTACGCAGCTGCTTGACCGTTGAGCGAGCGATAATGTGGTTGCCGATTGCCGCCTGAATCGCAATATCGAACTGCTGACGTGGGATCAGATCTTTCATCTTCTCCACGAGGTCGCGGCCACGATACTGAGAGTTATCACGGTGGGTAATCAGCGCCAGCGCATCTACACGTTCTGAGTTAATCATCACGTCGACACGCACCATGTCAGAGGCCTGGAAACGTTTAAAGTTATAGTCCAGCGATGCATAGCCGCGAGACGTTGATTTCAGACGGTCGAAGAAGTCGAGTACCACTTCTGCCATTGGGATTTCATAGGTCAGCGCAACCTGTTTACCGTGGTAAACCATGTTGGTCTGCACACCGCGTTTCTCAATACACAGGGTGATCACGTTGCCGAGGAACTCCTGCGGCAGCAGCATGTGACACTCGGCGATCGGTTCGCGCAGTTCTTCAATATTGTTCAGTGGCGGCAGCTTGGATGGGCTATCGACATAGACAGTTTGACCATCGGTCGTCAGCACTTCATAGACAACCGTCGGCGCAGTGGTGATCAGGTCGAGATCGTATTCACGCTCCAGACGTTCCTGAATGATCTCCATGTGCAGCAGGCCAAGGAAGCCGATGCGGAAGCCAAAGCCCAGCGCTGTTGAACTCTCGGGTTCGTAGAACAGTGAGGCATCGTTCAGGCTCAATTTGCCCAGCGCATCTCGGAATGCTTCATAGTCATCAGAGCTGATCGGGAACAGACCGGCATAAACCTGTGGCTTCACTTTTTTAAAGCCTGGCAACACTTTGTCAGCAGGATTTCGCTGCAGCGTTAAGGTATCGCCTACTGGCGCGCCGAGGATGTCTTTGATTGCACACACCAGCCAGCCCACTTCACCGCAATTGAGTTCATTACGGTCAACCTGTTTCGGTGTAAAGATACCTAAGCGATCAGCGTTATAGGTCTGACCGGTGCTCATCACCTTCACTTTGTCGCCTTTGCGCAGCGTACCGTTCTTGATACGAATCAGCGACACAACGCCCAGGTAGTTATCGAACCATGAGTCGATGATCAGCGCCTGCAGTGGGCCTTCCGGATCACCTTCCGGTGGTGGAATATCACGCACCAGACGCTCAAGCACATCCGGAACGCCAACGCCGGTTTTCGCCGAGCAGCGCACGGCATCAGCCGCATCAATACCAACGATATCTTCAATCTCTTCCGCCACGCGCTCAGGATCGGCCGCAGGCAAGTCGATTTTGTTCAGAACCGGTACCACTTCCAGATCCATTTCCATTGCGGTGTAGCAGTTCGCCAGCGTCTGTGCTTCAACGCCCTGACCTGCATCGACCACCAGCAATGCCCCTTCACAAGCCGCTAACGAGCGGGAAACTTCATAGGAGAAGTCAACGTGGCCGGGAGTATCGATAAAATTGAGCTGGTAAGTTTCACCGTTCAGCGCTTTGTAATCGAGCGTTACGCTTTGCGCTTTGATGGTAATGCCGCGCTCGCGCTCCAGATCCATAGAATCCAGAACCTGCGCCGCCATCTCACGATCGCTGAGGCCACCACAAATCTGAATCAAGCGGTCAGAGAGCGTTGATTTGCCGTGGTCGATGTGTGCGATGATGGAGAAATTTCGTATGTGCTTCATTTATATGAATATCTTCACGTAAAAAATCAGTGGAAAACTTGAGCACAGACACATTCAGGAAAGTGAGCTTTACCCGGAATCCTGTCAGCCTCATTAATGACGACGCATATTACACTGTTAACGCCGCGCGTTAAAGAATGGAACTGTGGGGAATCGCAACAGATTTCAGCGGGTAAGCCTAAATGAAAAAGCCGCGCATTGCGCGGCCCTGGCAGGGATCAACCTTCATTTTCTACGCGTATGGCATCGGGCGGTAACGCAACGCTGAGGATGATCGGCTGAAAGGCTTCCCGATGACCGAACACGCTGGAAACACCTTTAGCCACAATAAAGCCACCAATGCCGCCTAACAGCGCACCGCAGGCCGCCGCCAGATCGCTGTGGAACAGCATCTGAAACAGACCTGCGACTAAAAACAGGCCAAACAGCGGCGTCATGTAAACCAGCAGCGCTGAACCCAGCAGACTGCTTTCACGGATACCCAATTCAATGCGCTGTCCGGGCTGTAAAGGCTCCGGGCTGGCAATGGTCATGATATGAGCATTTTTCGGCCCAAGTTGATTGAGCGCGTGGCTGCCGCAGCCTTTGCGGGCTGAACAGCTGTTACAGGAGGTTTTCGCTTCCGAGTGCAGCGTGGCAATGCCTTTTTCCCACGCCACCACGGTGGCCCATTCTCTCATCATTTTTGTGCACCTGAATCTATGCTGTCCGCGATACGTTTGGCCGTTGCAGGCGGTAATTCGCCCACCACGGTGATTTCACGATTATCGCGCACTTCTGTCTGCACCGTACGACGCCCAGTGCGCAATGACTGCGGCACACTGCTTTTATCGGCAGGCGTAATGTTGATAGCAAAGCTGAATAAGCCATCGCTGTACAGACGAGATTCTACGGTTTTATTCATGGCTGGCATATCGCGGCGACTCTGCGAAATCAGTGTCATACCCGCAGGCAACCAGCCTGGCTGCCAGCTGAGCTGCACTTTATCGCCCGCCGGTAATGACAGCGTTGGCGGCAGATTGGCTTTTTCCAGCCCCTGCATCAGATTACGCACGCCTTCATCCACCGCAAAGCTGATGACACGGAACTGCTCCAGCGTTTCACCATCGCGATCCAGCAAATCAATACGTAGCGGCAATTTAGTATCAACATCCAGCCACACGACATAGCTGTAACGCGTGCCATCACGCGACACGATGCGCACCACTTCGCACATTTGATCGGCCATACGCGAACGTCCTACCGGAATAAAATCGTAGGCATCACCAAGGCGGGAGAAATCAGCAAACATCAATGCAGGCAGCGCATCAATAATGTGATTGCCCGGTAGCGAGAAGGGATCAAGCCCTGGCTCAAAGTAGCTGATGTCATTGCCACGCTGAATCACTTCACGACGCGGCCCATCCATCTGCAACAGTTGGGCAAAGATACGATTATCGATAACTGCATGACGATAGCGCAGAGATTCAATGCCAAGACGAGAGACATTGATGTAGGCGAATTCGTAGTTGAGGTTCTGGCTTGCCTGCTCCATCTGCTGTAACAACGCCCCGGAAGCAGATGTCTGCGCCGGGGCGGTGGAGGACCAAAGCAGGCTGCCTGCCAGCAGGCTAACGGCACACCAAAGTTGCTTCATTACTGCTGTTGAGTTCCTAACGACTGATTTCCGGGAACGTTAGCTTGCGCCTGCTGTGGATCATTCTTTTCATCGAACTGGACCTGATCAGCATGCAGACGGCGTTGCAGTTCATAGTCCTGCAGCATGGCATTCACACGACGACGCTGTTCCTGCACCTGCTGGTTAGAGCTATTGGTGTCAAACGCGTCAGAAGGGACGCCAAGACTGACAGGAGAAGCTTTACCCATCATCGGCAGCGTATTAAACGCTGGAGAATCTGAGGTTTCCGTTGCACTGCTGCCAGGCTGAGTATTGTAGTGCTGAACACCCACAATCACTGCCAGCGAGACACAGGCAGCCACACCAATCTGCGCCAGTTGTGCAGTCCAGGTGCCGCCACGGCGCCAAAACGGCATTTTCTCCCAGCGTGATGGCTCAGGCTGCGCTTCAGGAATCAGCGGAGTCACTTTGCGCAATGGCTCATTTTCAATGGCCGCTGCAACGCGTGCGGAGATATCAAAATGCAGCACTTCACCGACATCACCTCGTAAGGTGTCGCGGATTAGATGGTAGCTCTCCCAGCTTTTTTGAAGATCTGCATCCTTCGACAACGACGCCAACAGCTCGTTATCGAGAGTTTCACCATCCATTAAAGCGGAAAGTTTTTCTTTCTGCATGCTTTGGTACCCTTCCAGTAGCCGTTATCACTGACGTTGGATAAGCGGTTGAACTTTATTATCAATGGCCTCTCGGGCACGGAAGATACGCGAACGAACGGTACCCACCGGGCAATCCATGATGGCGGCAATCTCTTCGTAACTTAAACCATCCAACTCCCTGAGGGTGATGGCCATACGCAGATCTTCGGGAAGCGCCTCAATGGTCCGAAAAACAATTTGTTTCAGTTCCTCTGACAACATTAAGTTCTCAGGGTTCGAAATTTCTTTTAATGCACCCGCACTTTCGAAATTTTCTGCATCGATAGCATCCACATCGCTGGATGGCGGACGACGCCCCTGAGCCACTAAATAGTTCTTTGCTGTATTCACCGCAATGCGGTACAGCCATGTATAAAAGGCGCTATCGCCACGGAAAGATTCCAGTGCGCGATACGCTTTAATAAAGGATTCCTGAACCACATCAGGCACATCGCCTGATGGGACATAACGTGAAACCAGGCTCGCCACTTTATGCTGGTATCGAATAACCAGTAAATTAAATGACTTTTGATCTCCCTTCTGAACCCGCTCAACGAGAACCTGATCCGTTAACTGCTCGCTCATCCGAGGTAATGTCTCCCCAAATCTCTTTTTATGCGTAAGTGAACTGCCAGCACATCTCATTGTTCTGAGCAAGCATGCGCTTAGAGTCATATGTTGGCCTGAAGTTCACCACGACCAGATATTTTCCGTATCGGAACCACGACATCATTGTTGTTGATTGTCTTTCAGTGTAGCGACTTGCTACGCCGTTGGCGTCATTTACGGCACCGATAATCGCTGGGAGAGTACCCTATGACGCCCTAATTTTCACCTTTATTACCTGAATTTTCAGAGTGTTTGGTATAAAAAACACGATGTGCTTATTTTCGGACATAACTTACTGAAATCGCGTGATTATGTCGCCGCTCTGGATAATTTTGCCGCGTAATTTGTTCAAAATACTTCACAGGACCGGCTTCCAGGCTTATGCTCGGGAAACCTTTTGTTTAGTAAATTAAACACCATGACGTCGAATCCTGATTACCAATGTGATGTGTTAATTGTGGGTAGCGGTGCTGCAGGCCTGTCTCTGGCGCTGCGACTGGCACCCTATTACCAGGTGACCGTGTTAAGCAAAGCACAGGTGAACGAAGGTTCGACGCTGTATGCCCAGGGCGGTATCGCCGCGGTGTTTGATGAAACAGACAGCATTGAATCTCACGTCGAAGACACCTTGATTGCCGGTGCTGGCTTATGTGAACGTGAGACCGTTAGTTTTATTGCCAGCAATGCGCGCCATTGCGTGCAGTGGTTGATCGATAATGGCGTGGCCTTCGACAAGGAACCGCAAGGTGACGGCGAAGCGCGATACCATCTGACACGCGAAGGTGGGCACAGCCATCGTCGAATTCTGCACAGCGCCGATGCCACTGGTCGCGCGGTTGAAACCACGCTGGTGAGCCAGGCGCTGAGCCATCCCAACATCCGCATTATTGAACGCACTAACGCCGTTGATTTAATTCTTTCCGACAAATTAGGGCTGCCCGGTAAGCGCCGGGTGGTGGGCGCGTGGATCTGGAACCGCAATCGCGAACAGGTGGAAACCTGTCGTGCTCGTGCGGTGGTACTGGCCACTGGCGGTGCAGCAAAAGTGTATCAGTACACCACCAACCCGGATGTAGCCTCTGGTGATGGTATTGCGATGGCATGGCGTGCTGGCTGCCGTGTCGCCAATCTGGAATTCAATCAGTTCCACCCCACCTGTTTATTCCATCCTCAGGCACAGAACTTTTTGCTCACGGAAGCGTTGCGCGGCGAAGGCGCATGGTTGCTGCGCCCGGATGGCACCCGTTTTATGCCTGATTTTGACGAGCGTGCCGAACTGGCCCCGCGCGATATCGTGGCGCGCGCTATCGATCATGAAATGAAGCGTTTGGGTGTCGATTGCATGTATCTGGATATTAGCCACCAGCCAGAGAGTTTTGTCCGCGCGCACTTCCCGATGATCTACGAGAAATTGCTGACCTTCGGACTGGATCTGACCAAACAGCCCATTCCAATTGTTCCTGCCGCGCACTACACCTGCGGCGGCGTGATGGTGGATCAGCAGGGCCGTACCGATGTCGATGGGCTATATGCCATTGGCGAGGTGAGCTATACCGGCCTGCACGGTGCCAATCGTATGGCATCGAATTCTTTGCTGGAGTGTCTGGTGTATGGCTGGTCTGCGGCGGAGGACATGATTCGCCGCTTGCCGGATGTTGCCGCCGTCGAGCAACTGCCGGCCTGGGATGAAAGCCGGGTCGATGACGCGGACGAACGCGTCGTTATTCAGCACAACTGGCATGAACTGCGCCTGTTCATGTGGGATTACATGGGAATTGTGCGCACCACCAAAAGGCTTGAGCGCGCACTGCGCAGAATTAATTTACTGCAGCAGGAAATAGATGAGTACTACGCGCATTTCCGTCTATCCAACAACCTGCTGGAGTTACGCAACCTGGTGCAGGTGGCGGAGTTGATGGTGCGCTGTGCGCTGGAACGCAAAGAGAGCCGTGGCCTGCACTATACGCCTGATTATCCCGATCAACTCTCTGAGGCTTTACCGACTCAGCTCCAGCCAGAGCATTATCGGAACAGATAAAAATCACTCACCAGACTCAGCCAGTCAGCCGAGTAGCTTTTATCTTCATCACGAATGGCGAGACGCTCCAGCAACGTTTCGCCTGCTGTTGGCGAGAAACCTAACACCAGACGATTCGGCGGACGTTGTGCATAAGCCGCCACATCGTAGCGATACCGCAGATGCCAGCCTTCGGCCAGCGCCAGCTGAATGAGATTCTCTCCTGCATCCTCGGGCAGCACCACGCAAAAGAGACCTTCTTCTTCAATTAACTGAGCAGCACAGCGTAATAATGTGGGATGGTCCAGCGTGGTGGTACTGCGCGCGTTATCACGCTCTGCGCTGGCTGACGCGGTTCCCGGCGAAAAAAAAGGCGGATTGCTGACAATCAGGGAATAACGTTTTTCCGCTTGCTCGCTCCAGCTGACGATGTTTTGTTGATGCACGGTAATGCGATCGGCCCAGGGAGAAGCCTGCACATTTTCTTCAGCCTGGTTGGCCGCACTGGCATCCAACTCGACCGCATCCAGCATCACCTGCTGTGGCGTACGCTGTGCCAGCATCAGCGCAATCAATCCGCTGCCGCAGCCAATATCCAGAATTCGCCGCGCGCCGGCCACCGGCGCCCAGGCACCCAGTAACACGCCATCAGTGCCAACTTTCATCGCACAGCGGTCATGCGCCACGAAAAATTGCTTAAAGGTAAAACCATCTTTTCTTAACATTGCCCGCGTCTGCGGCTGGTCCTGAGACATACTTCACTACCGTTGAATTATCTACTGCGGGAAGTGTAACGTGGTCGTGAGGGGAATTCACCTTCACCTGCTGCACACAAACAGATGAAGATTATGTCTGTTCTGTCTATAATCAGCGCCCCAAACTGAGGTAGACCATGACCGTAACCACATTCTCCGAACTCGAACTTGACGAAAGCCTGCTGCAAGCGCTGCAGGAAAAAGGCTTCACGCGCCCCACTGCCATTCAGGCTGAGACCATTCCTGCCGCGCTGGAAGGCCGTGACGTTCTGGGTTCGGCGCCAACCGGAACGGGGAAAACCGCTGCTTTTCTGCTGCCCGCTTTACAGCATCTGCTCGACTTCCCACGCAAAAAATCGGGCCCGCCACGTATTCTGATCCTCACGCCAACCCGCGAACTGGCGATGCAGGTTGCCGATCACGCACGTGAGTTGGCTAAACACACGCACCTGGATATCGCCACCATCACCGGTGGTGTGGCTTATATGAACCACGCCGAAGTATTCAGCGAAAACCAGGACATCGTGGTGGCCACCACCGGTCGCTTGTTGCAGTACATCAAAGAAGAAAACTTTGACTGCCGCGCAGTTGAAACACTGATTCTGGATGAAGCCGACCGCATGGTCGACATGGGCTTCGCGCAGGATATTGAAACCATTGCAGCGGAAACCCGCTGGCGCAAACAGACGCTGCTGTTCTCCGCCACGCTGGAAGGCGAAAATATCAAAGACTTCGCCGAGCGCCTGCTGAACGATCCGGTATCAATCGAAGCAGATCCCAGCAAAAGCGAACGTAAAAAGATTCAACAATGGTTTTATCGTGCTGACAACCTTGAGCACAAAACCAAGCTGTTGGTGCATCTGTTAAAACAGCCTGAAGCCAAGCGCGTAGTTGTGTTTGTGCGTAAACGCGAACGTCTGCATGAACTGGTGACCTGGCTGCACGAAGCCGGTATTCGTACCAGCTATCTTGAAGGTGAGATGGTGCAGGTAAACCGCAATGAAGCGATTAAGCGTATCAACGAAAATCGCGTCAACGTGATGATTGCGACCGATGTTGCGGCACGCGGAATCGACATTGATGACGTCACTCACGTCATCAACTATGACCTGCCACTCACTGCCGATATCTACTTGCACCGCATTGGTCGTACGGCGCGTGCTGGACGTAAAGGCACGGCGATTTCGTTGGTTGAGGCACATGACCATGTGCTGCTGGGTAAAATTACCCGTTATATCAACGAGCCGATTAAAGCGCGCATCATCGAAGAGTTGCGTCCGGAATCGCGTGCACCGAGTGCTAAAGTCACGGGTAAACCGTCGAAAAAAGCCCTTGCGAAGCGTAAAGAGCGCAAAGAGAAAGAAGCTGAAAAACCGCGTGTTAAGCAACGTCATCGCGACACCAAAAATGTCGGTAAACGTCGTAAGGCGAGCGGCAGCAGCACACCAGAGAGCGGTGCAGAATAAATCAGCACGCACTCAATAAAGCGCCTCTGATGAGGCGTTTTTTTTATCTTTAGCCTGCCAAAATAGCGCTTCGGTTATATTTTTCCTGCCAATCGCCCATCCAGCAGTCCCTTTCAGGATCGATAAAAACAAAAAAGCCGCGCCGAAAGGTATCGGCGCGGCCTGGATTGCTGTGTGACTTTTCGTCAGCCGATCAATTACAGACTTTCAGTGAAAGTACGGGTAATCACATCGCGCTGCTGTTCAGGGGTAAGCGCATTAAAGCGCACCGCATAACCAGACACACGAATGGTCAGCTGCGGGTATTTTTCCGGATGCTTAACCGCATCTTCTAAAGTTTCGCGACGCAGCACGTTGACGTTCAGGTGCTGGCCACCCTCAATACGCACCTCGGGTTTCTGCTCCAGCGGGATTTCACGGTAAGCAATGTCGCCCAGATCGCTAATAGCAACGATCTGATCTTCCGTGAAATCGCCTTTTGCGCACAGGCAACGGGCTTCCGCTTTCTCATCATCCAGCAACCAGAATGAGTTCAGCAATTTTGGGTTATTGGCCTGAGTAATTTGAATACCGGTAATCATAGTGACCTCCAGGGCTTTAGTGCGCGATATTTGATATCACGCGGTGAATCCATTGATCTGACACATTGATATATCACCGGGGCTTTGGGGCCGTTTTGACCTGTATCAATTATGCTGCCAGGCAAAACTCACCTCATGGCTAACAAATTGATTTAAAACCATTCCGCTCAAAAACTTTCTCTGCAATTTTTCAAATTATTTTTACCCTTCTGCTGCCGCGTGCGACACGTTAAGCTAGGCGCAAATTCTTGCAGGGAGTTAAAGATGGCTGAGAAGCTGACCTGGCACGACGTGCTGGCTGAAGAGAAAGAAAAACCTTACTTCGTCGAAACCTTAAAAGCGGTAGCCAACGAACGCGCAGCAGGTGTAACCGTTTATCCACCGCAGAAAGACGTGTTTAATGCCTTCCGTCTGACTGAGCTGGGCGACATTAAAGTGGTGATTCTGGGTCAGGATCCTTATCACGGCCCTAATCAGGCGCATGGTCTGGCATTCTCTGTGCTTCCCGGCGTGCCCACTCCTCCTTCGCTGCTAAATATGTACAAAGAGTTGGAGAAGGATATTGCGGGCTTTACGCGCCCACAGCACGGCTTCCTCGAAAGCTGGGCCACACAAGGTGTGATGCTGCTGAACACGGTGCTAACGGTAGAAGCCAGTAAAGCGCATTCCCACGCGCGATTCGGCTGGGAAACCTTTACGGACAATGTGATTAGCGCGATCAATCAACATCGGGAAGGCGTGATTTTCTTGCTGTGGGGTTCGCATGCGCAGAAGAAAGGCAGCATTATCGATACGCAACGTCACCATGTTTTAAAAGCGCCGCACCCCTCACCGCTTTCCGCCCATCGCGGCTTTTTTGGCAGTAAGCACTTCTCGCAGGCGAACGCGCTGTTAAGCCAGTCCGGCCAGACGCCCATCGACTGGATGCCCGTTCTGCCTTAAAAATAAAAACGGCCGCAATCAGCGGCCGTTTTTGTATTCAGCAGGGTCATCAGCCTTTGGCTTTGGTTACTGCCACCATCGCTGGGCGCAACAGGCGACCATTGAGGGTATAACCACGCTGCATCACCATCAGTACATGGTTCGGTGCCATGTCTTCTGATTCAATCATCGACATCGCCTGATGCACATCCGGGTTGAATGGCACGTTGGTTTCACCGACCACTTCCACACCATACTTACGCACGGCACCCAGCAGGGATTTCAGCGTCAGTTCGATGCCTTCAATCATCGAAGCCAGTTCGGTGTTCTCTTTATCAGCCACTTCCAGCGCGCGCTCGAGGCTATCAATCACCGGCAGCAGTTCGTTGGCAAATTTTTCCAGCGCAAACTTGTGCGCTTTTTCCACATCCATTTCGGTACGGCGACGGATGTTTTCAATCTCCGCCTGAGCGCGCAGCTGTGCTTCACGCACGCCGCCTTGCGACTGGGCTAATTCCGCTTCCAGTTGCGCGATACGCTCATCACGCGGATCCACCTCAGTTGCCGTCTCTGCGTCCACGTGCTGCTGATCCTGTTGAATTTCGTCTGAGACTTGCTCGTTAGGGGTGTTCTGTTCTTTACTACTCATGAATTTCTCCGCGTTTTGCACATTCATCTCGCTGGTTGGCTTATTATGGGGATCAGTTTGACGGTTTCAAGTGAACCCATCACATTGCCTGGCCGTTTTGGCTTATGAGGAACACGCGCTAAATGAACAAACACTTTAACTGCATTGGGATTGTCGGCCATCCGCGCCATCCTACTGCGTTAACCACCCATGAAATGCTCTGGCGCTGGCTGACAGCAAAAGGCTATGAGGTGATCGTCGAGCAGCAGATTGCGCGCGAACTGAACTTGAAAGATGTGGAAACCGGCAGCCTGGCGGAAATCGGCCAACGTGCCGATTTAGCCGTGGTAGTGGGCGGTGACGGCAATATGCTGGGCGCCGCGCGCGTGCTGGCACGTTATGACATCAAAGTGATTGGGATTAACCGCGGTAATCTCGGTTTTCTCACCGATCTCGATCCCGATAATGCACAGCAACAGCTGGATGATGTGCTGCAGGGCGAATACTTTGTCGAAAGCCGTTTCCTGCTGGAGGCGCAGGTGTGCAAAGAAGCGTGCTCGCCAAGGATTGGAAGCGCCATCAATGAAGTGGTACTGCACCCGGGCAAAGTCGCCCACATGATTGAATTTGAAGTGTATATCGATGAGGTTTTTGCCTTTTCCCAGCGTTCGGATGGGTTAATCATCTCCACGCCTACCGGCTCAACCGCCTATTCCCTCTCTGCGGGTGGCCCGATTCTGACGCCATCGCTGGATGCCATCGCCATTGTGCCCATGTTCCCGCACACGCTTTCCGCACGTCCGCTGGTAATCAACAGCAGCAGCACCATTCGTCTGCGTTTTTCATCTCTGCGCAGCGATCTGGAAATCAGCTGCGATAGCCAGATTGCGCTGCCTATCCAGGAAGGAGAAGATGTGTTGATTCGCCGCAGCGCGCATCATCTCAACCTAATCCATCCTAAAAATTACAATTATTTTAATACCTTAAGCTCGAAACTCGGCTGGTCAAAAAAATTGTTCTGAAAATCACCGCCAGCCACTTTACTGTATAAAAAACCAGTTTATACTGTATGAAAAACCATATCTGTTTTTACATACAGGTGATTTCATGCTGGCACAACTGACCATCAGTAACTTTGCTATCGTTCGTGAACTGGAGATCGACTTTCATCGTGGGATGACAGCGATCACGGGGGAAACCGGCGCAGGTAAATCCATCGCAATTGATGCGCTGGGCCTGTGCCTGGGCGGCCGCTCTGAAGCAGATATGGTGCGTCAGGGGGCCAGTCGTGCCGATATCTGCGCGCGTTTCCAGCTCAAAGCTTCACCCTCCGCCCAGCGTTGGCTGGTGGAGAATCAGCTCGATGAGGGCAGCGAATGCCTGCTGCGCCGCGTCATCAGCGCCGATGGCCGTTCCCGTGGCTTCATCAATGGCACTTCGGTGCCGCTGTCACAACTGCGTGAACTGGGTCAGCTGCTCATTCAAATCCACGGCCAGCATGCCCACCAGCTGCTGCTTAAGCCGGATCACCAAAAACATCTGTTGGATGCTTACGCGGCCCATGATGACCTGCTTGATGAGATGCGTCAGCACTATCAGCGCTGGCATCAAAGCTGTCGTGCGCTGGCTCAGCATCAACAGCTGTCGCAGGAGCGTGAAGCACGCCGTGAACTGCTGCAATATCAGCTGAAAGAACTTAATGAATTTGTCCCGCAGCCGGGCGAATTTGAGCAGATTGATGAAGAGTACAAACGCCTCGCCAACAGCGGACAACTGCTCTCTACCAGTCAGCAGGCACTGCAAATTCTCGCCGATAGCGATGACACCAACCTGCAAAGCTTGCTGTATAGCGCGCGCAATATGCTGGGCGAACTCGTGTCGCTGGATGACAAAGTGAGCGGCGTGTTCAATTTGCTGGAAGAGGCAGCGATTCAACTGAGCGAAGCCAGCGATGAGCTGCGCCACTATTGCGAACGTCTGGATCTCGATCCCAATCGTCTGCATGAACTGGAACAACGTCTGTCACGCCAGATTGCCCTCTCTCGTAAACATCATGTGTCGCCAGAGACGTTGCCGGTGCTGTATCAGCAGTTGCTGGACGAAGCAGAACAGCTCTCACAACAAGAGAGCGATCAGGAAACGTTGCAAAACGAAGTCGGTTCACACCATCTGGCGGCCGTCGCCTGCGCGGAAAAACTGCATCAACTGCGTCAGCAGGCTGCGCATGAACTCAGCCAGCTGATCACCCAAAGCATGCGTACTCTGTCGATGCCGCACGGTCAGTTTACCATTGAGCTGGAGTTCAAAGCCGATCAACTCACGGCGGATGGCGCCACTCGAATTGATTTCCGTGTGACCACCAACCCTGGTCAGCCGTTACAACCGCTGGGCAAAGTGGCCTCGGGTGGTGAGCTTTCGCGTATTGCGCTGGCGATTCAGGTGATTACCGCACAGAAAATGGAAACGCCGGCCATGATCTTCGATGAAGTGGATGTCGGTATCAGTGGCCCAACTGCAGCGGTCGTCGGTCAGATGCTGCGTCAACTCGGTGAATCCACGCAGGTGATGTGTGTGACGCATTTGCCACAGGTTGCCGGTTGCGGACATCAGCACTTCTACGTCAGCAAAGAGACCGATGGCGAGATGACCGAAACCCATATGCAGCCGCTGGATAAACGAGCCCGCCTGCAGGAACTGGCTCGTTTGTTAGGCGGTAGCGAAGTCACGCGCAATACGCTGGCCAATGCAAAAGAACTTTTAGCAGCCTGATTTCGCACTTTTTTCTGGCCCGGTGGTCATATGCTTGCTCTGTAGAGGTTTCCAATAGGACAAAGGTTTATTATCATCGGCAGTTATATCGCCATAATAAAGCCTGCCGTAAGCAGAGTTCAGAATTTGATGGCAACAAAACAGCCTGACAAAAGGCGTTTGGCCCCAGAAAAGGAATGTATAGATGCGCTGTAAAACGCTGACTGCCGCGGCAGTGGTAATGTTGATGATGACCGCCGGATGTTCCACCCTTGAGCGCGTTGTATATCGTCCGGATATCAATCAGGGCAATTACCTGGTCGCCAACGATGTTTCGAAGATTCACACCGGCATGACGCAGCAGCAGGTTGCCTACACTCTCGGCACACCGATGATGCACGATCCGTTTGGCAGCAATGTCTGGTATTACGTGTTCCGTCAGGAACCTGGCCATGAGGGCGTGAAGCAGCAAACCCTGACGCTGACCTTTGACAGCAACGGTACGCTGACCAACATTGATAACAAACCGAAACTCACTGGTAACGAAGGCTAAGTGAGCGGCAACAAAAAAGGCGCTTAAGGCGCCTTTTTTGTGTCTGTCATTCCGCTACTTGTTGCTCGCCGAACGTTCTGCTCGCTGGCGACGCATCTCTTTGGGATCCGCAATCAGTGGGCGATAAATCTCCACGCGGTCACCATCCTGAACGCCATCACCTAGCTTCACCGGCCGGCTAAAAATGCCCACCTTATTGCTTGCCAGATCGATATCTTTGCGCAGTGATAACAAGCCCGAGGCTTTAATCGCCTGCTCGACGGTCGCGCCCTCTTCCAGCGTTACCGAACGCAGGTACTGCTTGTTGGGCAGCGCATAAACTACCTCAACGGTGATATCAGGCACGGTAAACCTCTTTCGCGCGCTGACTGAACGCTTGCACCATACTGTTGGCCAGTTCTTTGAAAATACGACCGAACGCCATCTCCACCAACATATTGGTGAACTCAAAGTCGAGGCTCAGCTCAACTTTGCAGGCATCATCACCTAAAGACGTGAAGTGCCATCCACCGGTCAGCTTACGAAAAGGGCCATCAACCAACTGCATTAAAATGCTCTGATTGCTGATCAACGTGTTGCGGGTAGTAAAGGTTTTACTGATGCCTGCTTTAGAGACATCTACCGCTGCCGTCATCTGATTTCCGCTATTATCCAATACACGGCTGCCGGTGCAGCCCGGAAGAAACTGAGGATAAGCGTCCACATCATTCACGAGCTGGTACATCTGCTCAGCGCTATAGGGGACCAACGCCGAACGGCTAATCTGGGCCATAATGGTTCCTGTTCATCACAAAACCGTTGAATAATACCATTTTCGGACACCAAACAAAATTCACGGGTTTGCCAGCTGTGCTAAAATAGAGTGTTTTTTACCGCCCCCAGGACAGGGGGATGCGCCCACAGACTGAGTGATGTAGACTACGCCGCACTATGACAAAGAAAAAAGCTCACAAACCCGGTTCAGCCACTATTGCCCTCAACAAACGCGCTCGCCACGAATACTTCATTGAAGAAGAGTTCGAGGCAGGGATGTCGCTACAGGGATGGGAAGTTAAATCACTCCGCGCCGGTAAAGCCAACATCAGCGACAGCTACATTTTGCTGCGCGATGGCGAAGCCTATCTGTTCGGTTCCACCTTCCAGCCGCTGGCCGTTGCCTCTACACACGTGGTGTGTGATCCCACGCGCAGCCGCAAGCTGTTACTGAAACAGCGCGAACTCGATTCGCTTTACGGTCGTGTTAACCGCGAAGGTTTCACCGTGGTTGCACTGTCGATGTACTGGAAAAACGCCTGGGCCAAGCTGAAGATCGGCGTGGCGCGCGGTAAGAAAGAACACGACAAGCGTAACGATGTGAAAGATCGCGAATGGCAGATGGATAAAGCACGTATTATGAAGAATTCAAAGCGTTAAGCACTAGATTCAACCGTCACTTTTCTGTAGTATATGAAGTTCTTGGGGCTGATTCTGGACTCGACGGGATTGTGAAGCCTTAGGTGCATGTCGAGGGGCGGTTTGCCTCGTTAAAAGCCGCAAAAAAATAGTCGCAAACGACGAAAACTACGCTTTAGCAGCTTAATAACCTGCCAAGAGCCCTCTCTCCCTAGCTTCCGCTCTTAAGACGGGGATCAAGAGAGGTCAAACCCAAAAGAGATCGTGTGGATGCCTTGCCTGGGGTTGAAGCACTAAATCTAATCAGGCTAGTTTGTCAGTGGCGTGTCTGTCCGCAGCTGGCTGGCGAATGTAAAGACTGACTAAGCATGTAGTACCGACGGTGTAGTAATTTCGGACGCGGGTTCAACTCCCGCCAGCTCCACCAAAATTCTTTCGCGGCGATACCAGAATCGTCCGCTGAAGTCCTGAAAGCCCGTAAGGTGAAAGCCTTGCGGGCTTTTTTGTGCCAGTGGTTTTATGGGATGATGTAACTGGCTTCTGCAACTATCGATGCTTGTTTGGTTTTTCCCATGCAACTCACCATGTTCTTGATGCGGAAAGCCTATTAAATAAGGTATAAAGCCGCATGAAAATTCCAAACCGAATCCAACCGTTGGTCGATGATGGCCTGATCGACAATGTGCTGCAGCGTCTGAAAAGCGGCAAAGAAGCTGACGTTTACACTGTGATGTGCGGTGACAAAGTCCAATGCGCCAAAGTGTACAAAGAGGCTTCGCAACGCAGCTTTAAACAAGCCGTGCAGTATCAGGAGGGGCGTAAAGTTCGCAACTCCCGCAGTGCGCGTGCGATGCAGAAGGGCTCCAAATTCGGCCGCAAGCAGCAAGAGGAAGTCTGGCATACCGCAGAAGTCGACGCGCTTTTCCGTCTTGCCAAAGCTGGCGTTCGCGTACCTGAGCCTTATATGTGTCTCGACGGCGTGCTGCTGATGGAACTGGTTACGGATGCTGAAGGCGCCGTGGCACCCCGTCTCAGTGACGTGATTTTATCGGAACAGGAAGCACTGACTGATTTTGCGACGATGATTCGCAATATCGTACGTATGTTATGTGCCGGGATTGTGCATGGCGATCTGTCTGAATTTAACGTACTCCAGGATGAGCACGGTCCTGTGATCATCGATCTGCCTCAGGCAGTGGATGCCGCTGCCAATAACCACGCCGAATCGATGTTTGAGCGCGATGTGAACAACATCACTGCCTACTACGGTCAGTTCGCGCCACAGATACTGGAAACGCGCTATGCCAAAGAGATCTGGCAGCTGTTCGAAGACGGCAAGTTAACACCTGAAAGCGCTTTGACTGGTCTGTTTGTAGAAGAAGTGCATGCTGTGGATATGGATTCACTGCTGGATGAAATTATCTCTGCTGAAGATGAGTATTACGACCGCCAGCGTGCAGCAAAAGAGCGGGATGAAGATTAGTTCTGATATTGAAGAATCAAAGGTGACAAGCTTATGATCCTTTTCTGAAAGAGCGACTCAAATTAAAATAATAAGTTAGGTGAGCCATAGAATATAACCACCTTTCACTAAGGCTCAGAACGGCACCAAATCCATAAGCATTCAATTAATTCAGATATTCACACTTCAAAAAGTAACAATCATAAACTATAACACCTGGTGAACATGAGGTTACCTCAAGTCTACCTCGTCATCAATAATTATCAGAACAATCCGAATACGTAGCAAGATCCCAATAATTACAGGGTTCACGAGCATCATTGGATTTTTATCCTTTATCAAATGATGCCCTTATGCACGCAACATTAATTGGCACTCAAAAATAATTACGCTACTTTGGAAAATCGTAGCGATAGTCGATTTCATACATTCGCTGGGAGTAGGTAGAATCGCTCCTTTTCTGGGAAGTATTATATACAGGAGAATAGCTACATGACTCGCCCTATAACACCTGGAATTTGTGTCGTTTCAAAGCCTGGAGATCTTGCTTATCAAGCAAAAGAGCTTTTCAACGATAGCCGAATACCGGCCGCGAAATTGTTTATGCAAGTGAATGCAGATACTCCATGGCTTAGGCCTGGACAGATATTGATTGTCGCCGATCCAGATACCGCCTCGGCTCACAACGATCAACTCATTCACAAAATTAAAACTGCCAAACAAAAAACCAACTCAGCACTTAATGGGATGAGTACTGATGATACAAGTTTTTTGCAAAAACACTATGGAATGATAGCTGGGCTTACCAGTGCGGGTGACAAAATATTTGGAACAGTTAGCGATGCAGGTGAAAAATACTTCTCATCTATCGAAAACACTTTAATAAAAATTGAAAAAAGCTATCAGAATCAATTCAGGTCACAGGGTTCTCTTATTAGTCAGCAATTTTTTATCGAACGCAGGCAGTTGTTCAATCAATTATCAGATTTAGTTAATAAACCATTATTAAAAAACCTTTCTCGTTTCGCAGTTAAATTTCGACCTTATGATGAACTACGCCATGCTTTGAATCTTTCCAGCCGCGCCATCGTTCATGAATGGTCAACTACGGGATTAGGTGGGATTCCGGGGTATACAAGTTATGTAGAAAATGCTGCAAAAGCAGCACGTTTTCTAAAGCGAGGCGGATATATTGGCATTGGTTTTTCGTTAGCTAATACTACGAATGAAGTTGTAAATGCTTGCAAAACTGGAAGAGAAAATGAGTGCGGGATAGTTGCAGTTAAAGAGTATTCAAAGTTCAGCGTAACTACTATTAGTGGAATCGGTGGTGGGGCAATAGGTGCAACGGCTGGCATGGGAATTTGTGTGGGCATAGGTATTGCTACTGCAGGGATTGGGGGAGTAGCATGTGCAGCAGTAGGTTCCATTGCTGGAGGTCTTGCAGGTAGTGAAGCGGCAGACTGGAGCATGGAAACGCTTTTCAATTATTTAGGTATTTAAATGACAATGAAATACGTTATTTTCTCACTTATTTTTGTTTCCGTGATTTCTTTTTTGATTTCACTGATTCTATATGGCGTCAATCGAAAAAAATATTACTCACTTATTACTCATTTCAAAAAAGACTATAACTTCCCGGCACCTTATTCATTTCATTGTTTGACAGGATATTTTGGAGCGGCACCTATAGCTTACTTCTTCATGCGTTTAAAGGATAACAAAAAAATCCTTTTCCTCGAGAGCGATAGCCATGTTTATCAATTTTTTGACAGTAGTAAACGAGAACTAACAAGCTGGCTTCCGTCTTTTTATTACGCATGCATTATGAGTTTCATGTGCTGTGTTTCGCTCATATTCCTGGCTATCTTATTAAAAATAATAAATTAATATATTACTCGCATAATAACCCTCAAGCACAGATTGCATCTGTTTTTCTTTTTCAAAGGCATCTAGCAGATATTCTCTATCAGTATCATGGCGAGAACAGCCGAAGGTGACGACATCAATACCCTGTTGTTTATGAAGGGGAACGCTAATTTCACACATGATCCGATGGAAAGATGCATCGGTTCCCGGCTTCAACCGATATTGTAGGATTTCAACCATTTAGTCATCGTCTCTTTTCCCTGAGGATATGTTTCAGATTGCCATTATCCAAAAAAATATCGGGTCATGATGAAGTAAAAACGATCGAATAAAAAAGGGGCGGCGCATCACACCTTCGCCGCCCTGATAAATTAAGGCCGTTCACCCCGTGCCAGTCGGGCATTGATATCTGCTATCACCGTCGGTAAATCCGCCAACGTATCGATAACATAGTGCGCCCCCGCAGCGCTCAGTTTCTGCTGCGCCACCTCACGACGACGCGCAATCTCAGCGGCATCCATCTGCTGATATTCTTCCCAGGTCGCGCCAAATTCATTCCCGGAAACCGACAGCCCAACACTCCACATCCCCGCGCGCAAACCTTCTTCGATACCGGGTACGGCGTCATCGACTTTTACACAGTGACCGACCGCATCAATCCCCAATGCAATCACATTCTGTAGCGCCATCCACGGTCCAGGACGCGCGCCAACCGCAAGATCGTCAGCAGCTACCCAGTAATCTGGCGCGTAACCTGCCTCGGCTGCGGCGGGCACCAGTCGCTCCATCACCGGGCGCGGATAGCCGGAACAGGAACCAATTTTGATGCCGTCGGCGCGCAGCTGGGCTATCACCTCGGTTACCCCTGCGATGGGCTGTGCGAAATCGACCACTTTGGCAATTTGCAGCGGCATAAAAGCCTGGTAGATAGCATCAATATCCTCTTTGCTCATCGCCCGGCCAAAACGCTGCTGCCAGCGCGCATCCACGGTTGGCAACTTGCCGAGCGCCTCAATGTGCTGCCATTTTCCCAGCCCCATCGGCACGCGTGCTTCTTCCAGCGTGATTTCAATGTCAAATGCCAGACGAAAGGCTTCGACAAAAATTTGCGTGGGTGCGAAGGAGCCGAAATCCACGGTGGTGCCCGCCCAATCCAGAATCACGGCGCTAATACGTTGCATGGTGTGTCCTCATTTTTTCCAATACATGGCATGTTCGATGGCGTTGAGCAGGCCGGTGATATCCGCTTCATATACCTCACCGATGTTGCCGATGCGGAAGCAGTCACTTTCTGAGACCTTGCCGGGATAGATCACAAAACCTTGTGCTTTTAGTTGCTGATAAAAATCGGCAAATCGATAGGTCTCGGCCTTGGGGGAATAAAACGCGGTGATGATGGGCGAGTGCATCGCATCTTCCAGTAAGGTTTCAAAGCCTAACTGACGCATGCCCGCCACCAGCTTCAGCTGGTTCTGGCGATAGCGTGAATGGCGAGCCGCTACACCGCCCTCTTCCGCCAGCTCTTTGAGCGCCTGCGCAAAAGCCAGCACCGTGTGCGTGGGAGAAGTAAAGCGCCATTTGCCGTGGTTATCCTCCATGCAGCGCCACTGTGCATAGAGATCCAATGAGAGGGAGCGGGAGCGCCCTTTGCACTTCTCCAGCTCACTTTGGCGCGCGATAACAAAACCAAAGCCAGGTACGCCCTGGATGCATTTATTGGCAGAGCTGATCAGAAAGTCGATATTGAGTGCAGCGACATCAAGCGGGATACCGCCAAAGCTGCTCATCGCATCGACGATATAGATCTTGCCGTACTCCCGGGCCAGGGCTGCCACCTCGGCAATCGGATTCAGCATGCCGGTGGTGGTTTCACAATGCACCATGGCGATATGCGTAATGCTGTGGTCTTCGCGCAGTAAGCGTTCAATCTCAGCCACATCCGGGCGTGCCACTTCGCCACAATCATAGGCGCGATACGCGATGCCCATCAGTGATGCCATCTCAATCATGCGCGCACCATACGCGCCATTACTGACAATCAGCACTTTGCCTGCATCGCCAATCGCACTACCTAGTACCGCTTCTACGGCATAGCTGCCGCTGCCTTGTAACAATACCGAAGTGTAACCCGCAGCAGACGTCGCTAATGAGACCAGCTGTTGTCTGATGGTCTGCACCACACCGAGATTGTAATCATCATCCCAGGTGCAACTGTCGGATAGCATGGCTTCTTTCACGGTTTTTGAGGTGGTCAGTGGACCGGGTGTGAGCAAAAGGTAGTTACGGGAAGTCATTTTTTCACCATTGGTATATACCAGATGGCATTTATTATTAGAGAATCGCTTTCATCACCACAAGGAGAAATCGCCACTGCAACAAAAAATTCATCTGGGCATGTATAATGACGTCTTAAAAAATGACAGCGAATCCGCATGAAATCGTTAACCAGTGATATTCCGCAATACCTGCTGATCAAGGCCGAGCTTCAGGCGCGCATTCAAAGTGGTGCGTTGAAAACCGGTGATAAATTGCCGTCAGAGCGCGAGCTGTGTGCGATCTTCTCCACGACCCGCACCACCATCCGCGAAAGCCTGGCGCAGCTGGAGGCGAGCGGCGTCATTTATCGCTCCGATCGCCGTGGCTGGTTTGTTACCCCGGAACGCCTTTGGCTCGATCCCACACAGAACACCAACTTCCACAAGCTCTGCCTCGAACAGGGTCGTGAGCCGAAAACGGTATTGCTTAGTGGCCGCCTGACCACCGTGCCACTTGAGGTCATGAAACCTTTGGAATTGCAGCCATTCGACCAGATTTATCTGCTCGCGCGTCTGCGTTACGCCGATGGTCGCGCTATCTGTTATTGCGAGAACCATTGCCTGCCCGCGCGGGTCCCTGAGCTATTACGTCACGACCTCAATGGCAGTTTGACCGAAGTCTATCAAAGCCATTACGACCTGGTTTACACCAGCATGCATCTGACCTTTTACCCTACCTCCATTCCGGCCCATGCCGCAGCCGCACTGGGCATTATGGAGGGTTTGCCAGCGTTGCAGCTGAGTCGACTCAATTACGATCAGCATGGTCGCGTACTCGATTACGATATTGAGTTCTGGCGCCATGACAGCCTGCGTATCGAGGTGGATACTCACTGACCCCATCGAATGAAAAAAGCCCTGCTCAGCCATGAGTGGGGCTTTTTTTTACCTGCTTCATTTTTCTGTCACATAAGCCGATTAGCGTTAATCGCAATTCTGGTACATACCAGATTAACTTCCACACGCTACGAGGCCCAACAGATGAAACTCTCTCACCTTGCTCTGCTGTCCGCTCTTACTGTTGCTTCAAGCCCGGTTTGGGCAGATTCGGTTGTCACGGTTTACTCGGCCGATGGCCTGCACGACGGAGATAACAGCTGGTATCAGGCAGAATTTGCCGCGTTCACTCAAGCCACGGGAATCAAGGTGCAGTACGTGGAGAGCGGATCGGGAGCGATTGTTGAACGCCTGGCGAAAGAGCGCAGTAATCCGCAGGCAGATGTCTTAGTGACCGTGCCACCATTCATTCAACGCGCCGCCAGCAACGACCTGTTAGCCGATTTCACTCCGGATGCCGCCACGCAAATCCCCGGGGCCAGCGCGCGTTATGTGCCTTTGGTGAACAACTATTTGAGCTTTATTTACAACCGCAAGTTACTGAAATCCGCCCCTGCCAGCTGGCATGATCTGCTCGATAGCCGCTTCAAGAACAAGCTGCAATACTCCACCCCTGGCCAGGCGGGCGATGGCACCGCAGTCATGTTGCAAGCCTTCCACAGCTTCGGTGGCAAACCCGCCGCCTTCGATTATCTGGGTAAGTTGCAGGCCAACAACGTAGGTCCATCTGCCTCCACCGGCAAGCTGACCGCCCTGGTGAATAAAGGCGAGCTGTATGTGGCGAACGGTGACCTGCAGATGAACCTGTCGCAAATGAAGCAAAATCCCAATATCCAGATTTTCTGGCCAGCGGATACTCAGGGCGAACGCAGCGCATTGGCCCTGCCCTATGTGATTGGTCTGGTGCAAAACGCGCCACAAAGCGAGAACGGTAAAAAGCTGATCAACTTCTTGTTGGATAACGCCGCACAAATGCAGGTCAGCTCTCTGGCATGGGGCATGCCCGTTCGCCGTGACATCACGCCTGATGACAGCAATTATCAGCAAGCGACAGCCGCATTACAGGGCGTGAAAGTGTGGCAGCCAGACTGGAATGAGGTGGCAAATTCACTCTCAGCTGATATCGCACAATGGCACAACGTGACTGACAGCGAGTAATCCGTGATGTTGATGAAAACCTCTGTCGCCGCACCGGAAATTACAGCCAACACCTCGGGCATCGTGCTGGATAACTTGCGTGTGGCTTATCACGACCAGGTCGTGCTCAAACCACTCACCCTTACCATTGAACCCGGTGAAGTGTTGGCGTTAATTGGGCCTTCCGGCTCGGGAAAAACCACGGTATTGCGTGCGATTGCAGGTTTTGTGCCTCCCGCAGGGGGGCGCATTTTGCTGGGCGATCGCGATATCAGTGCATTGCCACCTTATCAACGCGGACTCGGCATGGTGGTACAGAACTACGCGCTGTTCCCGCATATGAAAGTGGAGGACAACGTGGCGTTCGGTCTGCGTGCACAAAAGCAGCCCAGGGCGCTTATCGCTGAGCGCGTGCAGGATGCCCTGAAAATGGTGGGAATGCGCGATTTCGCCACTCGTTATCCGCACCAGCTTTCTGGCGGTCAGCAACAGCGCGTAGCGATTGCTCGCGCTATCGCCACACGTCCGCAAGTGTTGCTACTGGATGAGCCGCTATCGGCACTGGATGCACAGATTCGCCACAACATGGTGGAGGAAATCGCGCGGTTGCACCGGGAATTACCTGAACTGACTATCCTCTACGTCACGCACGATCAGACCGAAGCCCTGACGCTGGCGGATAAAATCGGCATCATGAAAGAGGGCTCGATGGTAGCGTATGGTGAAACACATGCGCTGTATCAGCGCCCGCCCAATCGCTTTGCCGCAGAATTTCTTGGACGCGCCAACATCCTTGCTGCCACTGCGCTGGAGGTGCAACAGCAGTCCGGTGAAGTGTGCGTCAGTTGTGGCGGTACGCTGGTCAACGCCTCTACGTCGGGCAACATGCGCGGCCGCAACAAACTACTCTGCGTACGCCCGCAACACATTACGTTGCAACCCCGTTCGCCGCGCAGCAATCGCCTGAATGCCACACTGCAATCGCTGCACTGGCAAGGCGATCTCACTCATCTTTTATGTGATGTGGCGGGGGAAACGGTGCGTGTCGTGCTAACGCATCTCAATCCGCTGCCACAAGTGGGGGATGCGTTGACGTTGTGGTTTGAACCGGAAGATGCGGTGTTGCTGGAGGTTGAGCATGTCTGAAACCCTCCCTGTACTGCGCCCATTACGGCGTAGCCTGGCGCTTCAACGTCATGGCAGCTTGCTGTTACCGCTGCTGGTGCTCACCACTTTATTCTTCTATCCGTTGTTACTGATTGTGCAACAAGCCCTGCAGGACAACAGCGGCCACAGCAGTTTCGCTGCATTTTTGCAGGTGCTGGAATCACGCCGTTTTATCAGTGCATTGCTAAACACCGTGCAAATCGCGCTGTTCACCACCTTCGGCTGCTTGCTGTTAGGCAGCGTAATGTCACTGATACTGGTCTTTATTCCCTTCAGCGGTAGCCGATTTATCAGCCTGGTGATTGATACCTTTATCGCGCTGCCAACCTTTCTCATCACTCTGGCGTTCACCTTTATCTATGGTTCCGCCGGTTTACTGAATGGTGGACTGATGGCGCTATTTCATTTCGAGTTGCCGCCGATTGATTTCCTCTACTCCATGCCTGGGGTGATTCTGGCGGAAATCACGGTCTTCACCCCTCTGGTGATGCGCCCGCTGATGGCTGCATTGCGCCAACTCGACCGTAGCCAGTTAGAAGCGGCGAGCGTGCTGGGTGCGCATCCTTTACGCGTTATCGCTCAGGTAATTTTCCCTGCGGCCCTGCCCGCACTGCTAGCGGGCGGCAGCTTGTGCTTACTGCTCGCGACCAATGAATTTGGCATCGTGCTGTTTATCGGCGCTAAAGGTGTGAATACCCTGCCAATGATGGTGTACAGCAAGGCGATTCTTGAATCCGATTACGCCAGCGCCTGCGCCATTGCCGTTATCAATATTCTGCTGTCGCTCGGCTTGTTTCTGTTGTATCGCCTCGCGGCCAGTCGCGCTGGCGCAAGGAGTTCATCATGCTAGTTTGGTCACGTAATGCCCGCAGGTTGACCAGCGCGGCTGCTGTCACCCTGTTTACCCTGTTCTTCCTTCTGCCACTACTGGTGATCCTGCTTTCCAGCTTCAGCCAGCAGTGGAATGGTTTTTTGCCTTCAGGTTTTACCGTTGATCACTTCATCAACGCTTTCAGAGGGGCCGCCTGGGATGCACTGTTCTCGAGCCTGGTGGTGGGATTTGCAGCCAGCCTGTTTGCCCTATTTTGTGGCTGCTGGGCGGCACTGGCACTGCGTCAATACAGTGTGCAATGGCAAAAGCGTCTCGGCGTCATCTTCTTTCTGCCAAGCGCGGTGCCTTCGGTGTCAGTGGGGTTGGGCATTCTGGTCGCCTTCAGTCAGGGTCCGCTGCAAATGAATGGCACCGTGTGGATCGTCATGGTCGCGCATTTTGTGCTGATATCCGCGTTTAGCTTCAGCAACCTCTCTACCGGACTGGCGCGCATATCCGCTGATATTGAGAACGTGGCGTCGAGCTTAGGCGCTTCGCCAGCCTATCGTCTGCGCCATATCACGTTGCCGCTGCTTATGCCGTGGATGTTGTCCGCGTTGGCACTGAGTTTGTCACTGTCGATGGGCGAACTGGGCGCCACAGTGATGATTTATCCACCGGGCTGGACCACATTGCCGGTCGCAATTTTCAGCCTGACCGATCGTGGCAGCATTGCCGATGGTTCCGCTCTGACCATTGTATTGGTGGCAGTGATCTTGTGGCTGACGGTAAAACTGGAGAGGCTGGCACAGCGGCTATCCAATCCCTAACAGCCCGTGGTGCACACTTTTTCGCCTGCCAAACCCGATGATTCAATTAAGGTTATTCCTGGAGCCAATTCTGGCAGAGCGTGCCATTGTTAACTACGCTCATAACTCACAGAGCGATTGATGAGGGAATATTCATGAAAAAGACAATTATTGCTGTATCTGCCCTGCTGCTGGCTTCTTCGGCGTTTGCCGCTACCACACATGCAACTGACGACACCGTAGCGAACGCGCAAGCGGGCGCAAACACCGCCAAAGAGAAGCTGCATCAGGCGCAGCATCAGGGCGAAGAGCAGAAGCTGAAAGCCAAGCATGCTGTTGAAGGTAAGAGCGACAGCACCAGCAGCAAAGTGAGCGAAGGCGCACAGAAAGGCTGGAACAAAACCAAAGAAGGCACTGAAAAAGGGTGGGATGCTACTAAAGAAGGTGCGACTAAAGGCTGGAATAAAACCAAAGAAGGTGCCAGCGATCTGAAGAAGAAAGTGACCGAATAACGTCTTCTGACAAAGTCCCGAAAGGCCGCGATTGCGGCCTTTTTGTTTTTGCCGCTTTGCGTCCGGCTCGATATCGACTTACACTTCGCCCAACACTCATTAACCATTTTTTCTTATGTCTGACACCTTCAAACGCCAGCCCTTGCCTTTACCCAACGGTCACAACAAAGTGCTGTTGCACTCCTGCTGCGCCCCTTGCTCGGGTGAGGTGATGGAAGCGATGCTGGCTTCCGGTATCGATTACACCATCTTCTTTTACAACCCAAACATTCATCCGCTGAAAGAGTACGAACTGCGTAAAGAGGAGAATATCCGCTTTGCTGAGCAGTTCGGTGTGCCTTTCGTGGATGCCGATTACGATAAAGATAACTGGTTTGATCGGGCTCGCGGCATGGAGTGGGAACCGGAGCGAGGCATCCGTTGCACCATGTGTTTCGACATGCGCTTTGAACGCACTGCGCTGTATGCCCATGAACATGGCTTCCCGGTGATCACCAGTTCCCTGGGCATTTCGCGCTGGAAGGATATGAAGCAGATTAATGACTGCGGCGTGCGTGCGGCAGCGCACTATCCCGACATGCTGTATTGGGAGTTTAACTGGCGTAAAGGCGGTGGATCATCACGCATGATCGAGATCAGCAAGCGCGAGCGTTTCTATCAGCAGGAGTATTGCGGCTGCATCTACTCGCTGCGCGACAGCAACCGCCATCGCGTGGCCAGTGGGCGTGAACGTATCGAGATTGGTGTGCAGTACTACCAGCCCGACGAATAAAGAAGTCGCCTGCTGGCAGCGGTCAGCAGGCGCTTACTATCACCAGGCTAACTGCTTGCCGCTGTAATCGACATAGTGGTGCCCGCCCTGCCCGACAAAGCGATCCAGTTGCGCCACTAACCCTTGAGCACTTTCGACCGCCGTAATATCCGCATCATCCCCGCCCATATCGGTTTTGACCCAGCCCGGATGCAATGAGAGCAAAGTTGTGCCCCGCGTAGACATCTGCTGAACCAGAGCTCGGCTGAGCATATTCAACGCAACTTTACTGGCAGAGTAATAGGGTCGAATCGCCTCGGCATTTTCCGTCAGGCTGCCGAGACGCGATGTCGTGATGCCAAGCACGCCCTGTTTTTCCGACAGCAAGGGCAACAGGCCTTCAGCCATACGCACCGGTGCAACACTGTTGGTCATAAACAGTTGCATTAACTCTTCATCACTGGTGGCAATCAGCTCCATCGAATCTGGGCCGAGAATACCCGCATTGATCAGCGCCCGATCAAACTGCTCACCCTTGAGTTGCGAGAGTAGCTGTTCACGCTGAGTGGCAACGGTAATATCCAATGGCAGCCAACGCAGCTTTTCATGCTGATACGAAACGGCAGTGCTGCGATAGGTGGCGGTGACGTCCCAACCGTCAGCAAGCAGTTGCTGCACGACGGCTAATCCAATCCCCTTTGAAGCACCGATAATTAACGCACGTTTTGACTGGCTCATTTTCACCTCAGAACTGTCTGATATCTAAAAAGTAGAGTGATAGCAACCACACACCTTAAGTCAAATCCACTCAACTACTGACTTTGATTTTAAACATAAAATCAAACACTTAACATACAATCTAATTTATGAATCTATTCTTATTTTCCGTATTCCACATAAGATTGTTCATTGTTGCGTCGCTGAACACGGCTTTGTTAAAGTCCAATTAATGTTCACTGAGAGGAATCAGCATGGATGTCGCCCTATTACAATCGCTCGATATTAACGGGCGTGAAAAATTTGATGAGGCAATCAGTGCTTTGCAGGACGATATTTCAACTATCACCGCCCGCCTGTCTATCGATCCCCGCCTGCGACTTGAGTCTTCGAAACGGATTAAGCAAATGACGGATGGCTTATGATCACCAGGCAGGAAGCAATATGGCGATGATTCATCAGGTTTTTAATCTTTCTCTAACAGAACAGCATGCTGCCACGGAAACCGCTCAGGCGCGCAGCGAAGTTCTTATTGATCAGCAGTCTAGCGGTATCTTCATCCCGGGTTCGATATTAGAAGCAGCCGTCGAAATCAGCCCTGAAAGATATGTGCTATTTGTCACGGATGGCATCACTTACGAAGAGTCTCTCACCATTGTGCTTTGCCAACGCGGTGAAGGAGTCCAGGAAATCATTCACATCGAGAATGCGTACACTTCCGGTTTTTTTGAAGCACTCAACATCGACGACAATCGCATCCAGTTTAAATTTTTTGAAAACACACTCTGGTCGCTCAGAGTCGCCGACTCCCCCAAATTCACCCTACCTTTCATTGGCGACCCAAAGGGCGTCAAGCGTAGCGCTGGATTGACCAAGCGGCTTATCATGACTTTAAATGATTAGGGGCAGGATAACCTGCCCCTGGTTGACTAACGAAACAGCAACGTTAGCACGACGATGACCACCATCATGATCAGCAGATGGCACACCACTTTATTAAGATTCCGATTCCGCATAGCGCCTCCATGGGGTCAGAACCACTGGCCGAAGCGTTTGATGTAGAGCATTTTCATGCCCTGCGCGACCACGCAGTAACCTAACAACGTCGCAACCAGCCATGGGAAATAAGCCCACGGCAACGGCGTTAATCCCACCATGTGCCCCAATGGGGAGAATGGCAGCAGGATGCCTGCAATCATCACACATGCCGTGGTCAGCAGTACCGGTAACGCGGCGCGGCTCTGGATGAAAGGAATTTTCTGGGTGCGCAGCATATGCACCACCAGCGTCTGTGACAGCAATCCTTCTACAAACCAACCGGACTGGAACAGTGACTGCATTTCCGGCGTATTCGCGGCAAACACGTACCACATCACAGCAAACGTCGTGATATCAAAGATTGATGATGTTGGCCCAATCCACAGCATAAAGCGTTTGATATTGCGCGCGTCCCATTTGCGCGGTTTGCGCAGGAACTCACGATCCATTTTGTCCCATGGCAATGCCAGCTGAGACAGGTCATACATCAGGTTCTGAATCAGCAGATGAATCGCCAGCATCGGCAGGAACGGAATAAAGGCGCTCGCTACCAGCACAGAGAACACATTGCCGAAGTTGGAACTGGCCGTCATGTTCAAATACTTGATGATGTTGCCGAAGGTCTCACGCCCTTTCATCACCCCCTCTTCCAGCACCATCAGATCCTTTTCCAGCAGGATGATGTCAGAAGACTCTTTGGCGATGTCCGCTGCGCTATCCACTGAAATTCCGACATCGGCATCACGCAGAGCTGGCGCATCATTAATCCCATCGCCGAGGAAACCGACGGTGTGCCCTTGCTGCTGCAATGCACGCAAGATGCGAGATTTCTGCAGCGGTGTCAGTTTGGCGAACACCGCGCTGTGTGCTGCCGCCTCCGCCAATTGTTCGTCACTCATCATCGCAATCTGATCGCCTGTCACGATCTCGCCGCTATCAATGCCCACCTGCTGGCAAATCCGTGCAGTGACCACCGGGTTATCGCCGGTCAGCACTTTGACGCTCACGCCATTGTCACGCAGCGCGGTAATGGCTTTGGCGGCACTCTCTTTAGGCGGATCGAGGAAAGTCAGCAGCCCTTCCACGGTTAACCCTTGCTCATCTGCGACGCTCAGCGCCTGCTGCAAGCCCGGCTCCTCCAGCACACGGCTCGCCACCAGCAGGACGCGGAAGCCCTGCTCATTATATTGATGTGCCAGCGCCAGCAACTCTGCGCGGCGTTTTTCGTCGAGCGGCTGAAGTAGTTTTCCTTCACGCTCAGCCGTAGCGATGCTCAGCATCTCTTCTACTGCACCTTTGCAGATCAGCATCTGTTGATTGAGCCGGCGATCGCGCACCACCACCGATACACGGCGACGCACAAAATCAAACGGTAGTTCATCCACTTTGGCGTAATAGTCACCCATGTCCGCCGTCACACGATCTTTGCCGTAGCGTAGAATGGCGCGATCCATCAGATTCGGCGTGCTGCTCTGATAGTGGCTGTTGAGCCAGCTCAGCATCAGTACGCGCGAATTTTCCACTCCAGCGCAATCCAGATGATGCTCAAGAATGATGTTGTCCTGGGTCAGCGTGCCGGTTTTATCGGTACACAGGATGTCCATCGCGCCGAGGTTTTGAATCGCGTTCAGTCGTTTAACAATCACTTTGCGGCGCGACATGGCAATCGCACCTTTTGCCAGGTTGGAACTGACAATCATCGGCAGCATTTCCGGGGTCAGACCCACCGCCACTGCCAGCGCAAACAGCGAGGCATCCAGCCAGTCACCTTTGGTTAACCCGTTAATCAACAGCACGACCGGTACCATCACCAGCATAAAGCGGATCAGCAGCCAGCTGACGCTGTTCACGCCACGATCAAAAGCAGTTTGCGAGCGATTACCGACAATCGATTTCGCCAGGCTGCCAAAGTAGGTTTCGCCGCCGGTTGCTACTACCACGGCTTTGGCGCTGCCGCTGGAAACGTTGGTGCCCATCAGACACACGCTGCCGAGTTCCAGCAGTGAAGCCCCGTGATCGCTCGCTCCCGCGCCTTTGCTGGTGACGTGGCCCGTGACGTCATATTTCTCAACGGGCAGTGATTCACCGGTCAGGATCGCCTGGCTGATAAACAGGTCACGCGAATCCAGCAAACGGACGTCGGCAGGCACCAGATCGCCAGCAGACAGATAGATAATGTCTCCGGGGACTAAAGTGGCAATATCCACTTCCTGTTTAGCCGGGGGCTGTTGGGCCGATTCCCGACGCAGCACGGTGGCAGTGGTGCGCACCATAGATTTCAACGCCTGCGCGGCTTTATTGGTGCGGAACTCCTGCCAGAAGCGCAGCAAACCGCTGAGCGTTACCATCGTCACAATGATGATGACACCGGTCAGGTCGGTCTCCTCGCCTTTACGTAATGGCAGCAGGTAGTCAGTGAAAAAACTCACCGCTGCCAACGCCATTAATACGTAGATGAACGGGTTATTAAATGCCTGGATCAGCTGAATCAGCGCGTGCGGCGCTTTATCATGCGCCACCTGATTACGGCCATAGACTTCCAGACGCGCTTCGGCTTCGCGTTCGCTCAGGCCCAGCGCATCACTGCGCAGGCGAACCAGGGTTTCATCGGCGGTGAAACCGGCTTCATCTTCAATCAGATAGCGCGGCGTTTTCTGACGCTGCGGGCGTGCGTTGCTCCAGGATTTTTTTTCCTGGTTGAGTTTCATGTCAGTCATGATGACATTCCTCTATTATTACGGCAATAACAGTCCCTGTGCGGGGAGCACATTAACGGGGATACATTAAATTAACGACGATGCGTTAGATGATTAAAAATAACCTATCGGGAATTTCCATATTACCTCCCGTAAATAAAAGACGAAGAAATTCGCTCGTTAAAATAACGAGAAATAGCGATGACGATGTCAATGATGCCGCAGAGAGCGATCTTCAGTCAGTCCAGATTTGCCAGTTAGCCTGACTATGGACGTGCTGAAACGCGCCATAACAGCGGTTAATTCTGCACGCTGAAGATCAGCGCGCGCATCGAGGCGGAGGAAAAAGTGCGTTTAAAATCATGTGCATGATGAAATTCCCACGGATATCTATCCGCTACTATCGTTGAAAAGGGAACAATCATCAGAAAGGAGAGAGGATTGCTGCCCGCCGTGTTGGCAAGCAGCGACAAAAGAATTCGCGCGTCAGCTTGCCTTGTGTTGCCATCTAAAAGGGTGACTGTCCAACTGAATTCTCCTGTTTGAAGTTGGCGCCATTATATTCCTGAAGACTTCGAAGTAAAGTTAATTATTTCCGTTCAGCAACGAGTTTAAATTCCGTTGTGATTTGGTTGATGAAAGGACAAAAATTAGCGAGTCTGTAGCACTGCGCGGCACGATAACAATAACAGTATATTTAACAGGCTTATAACCAATCCGCCGCGCTTAGAACCGTAAAGCATATGCATAGCCATAAATTGACTATTCTTCATTACGGCGCTCTCGTAAACTCGCGTTACTTTTTTAAGGCAAGGAAACAACATGAAAAAAATCATTCCCTCACTGCTGGCGTTATCGCTGGTAGCCGCCTTCTCCTCTCAGGCCGCAACACCAAAAGATACGCTGGTGATTGCGCAGTCGACTGATGATGCTGATAGCTTTGATCCGGCGCAGGGCTTTGAACTCACCACGGTGCAAGCGTTTACTAACATCTATCAACGTCTGGTCCAGTCAGACCCGACCAATCCCACCGATTTGAAGCCAACGCTGGCAACCTCGTGGACGCCAGGCAGTGACAATCGCAGCCTGACTTTTGAACTGCGTAAAGGCGCGCAATTCGCTAGCGGCAATCCGCTGCGTCCGGAAGATGTGATCTTCTCTCTGGGCCGTGTGGTGAAACTGAATCTCGATCCTTCTTTTATTCTGACCCAGCTCGGCTGGAATAAAGACAACGTCGATACCTTCCTGAAGAAAGTCGATGACAACCACGTACAGATCAGCTGGAGCGCCAACGTCAGCCCGGCCTATGTGCTGAGCCTGCTGTCTGCGCCGGTCTCTTCGATTGTGGATGAGAAAACCGCGCAGGCGAATGCCAAAAATGGTGACTTCGGCCATGCATGGTTAGGCACTAACTCAGCCGGTAGCGGCCCGTATCAGATCCGTAAAGTGGTGCTGCATGAGGTGGTGCTGCTGACCGCCAACCCGACGTCACCGGCTGGCGCTCCGAAGCTAAAAAACATTCTGATCAAGAACGTGCCGGAGCCAGCTGCCCGTCGTCTGCTGCTGGAGCAGGGCGATGTGGATATCGCACGTAACCTCGGTGCTGACCAAATCGCAGCGCTGAAAGGCAAAGCAGGCGTGAAGACCGAAGCGATTCCGATGGCCTCGCTCTATTACATCCAGTTCAACGTGGGTGAAAATCCGGTGCTGAAGAATCCAGCCCTGTGGGAAGCCGCTCGTTACCTGTTCGACTATAAAGGTATTGCCAACGACCTGCTGAAAGGCCAGTTCGAAGTGCACCAGACCTTCCTGCCAAAAGGTTTCCTCGGCGCGTTGAATGACACGCCGTACAGCTACGATCCGGAAAAAGCCAAAGCGATTCTGAAGAAAGCCGGCCTGACCAACGTCAGCTTTAAACTCTCCACCAGCAACCAACCGCCGTATCTCGACATCGCGCAGGCGCTGCAGGGCAGCTTTGCTAAAGGTGGCGTGAAGGTGGAGGTGCAGCCGGGTCTGAGTTCTGAAGTCTCTACCCGCGTGAAAGCGCATCAGTACGAAGCCACGCTGAACGCCTGGGGCGCGGACTACTTCGATCCGAATACCAACGCCGCCTCCTTTGCTTATAACCCTGAAGATGGCAGTAAAACCATTGCTTACCGTTCAGACTGGCATATTCCTGAGCTGAGCAAACAGACGCTGGCCGCCACCGCCGAAGCGGACAGCAACAAGCGTGTTGAACTGTACCAGTCGATGCAGCGTGAAGTACTGAAGAACTCGCCATACGTGATCGGCTTGCAGGCTCGCAACCTGATTGCGCTGCGCGATAACCTGAAAGGCTATGTGCAGGGGATTAACCCAGACATGGTGTATTACTCGCAGGTCTCTAAGTAATGGCAGTGTCTGCTTCACAGGCCGGGTTCGCCCGGCCACTCTGGCAACGTTTTAGCCGTCTGGTCACCAGCCTGTTATCGCTGCTGGTGACGCTGATCGGTTTGTTAGCGTTTACTTTCATGTTGTCGCACCTGTCACCGGTTGATCCGGTGCAGCAAATCGCCGGTGACCATGCCAGCGAGGCAACTTACGCTCAGGTGCGCCACGACCTCGGACTCGACCAGCCCGTCTTAGTACAGTTCTGGCGTTATATCAGCCATCTGGCGCAGGGTAATTTAGGTCTCTCGCATCTGACCAATCAGCCCGTCAGTGCGGATTTGATGCGCACCTTCCCCGCCACCATTGAACTCGCCACCTGCGCAATGATCTTTGCCGCCGTGTTTGGCATCACATTAGCCTTGCTGGCCGCGTGGAAGCCGGGCAGCGTGATTGATAACGTGGCGCGCTTTATCTCGCTGCTCGGCTATTCCGTTCCGGTATTCTGGCTGGGTCTGCTCGGTCTGCTGCTGTTTTACGCCGTGCTGCACTGGTCTGCCGGGCCGGGACAGTTGGATGATATCTGGATCTACACGCTGGAGCCGAAAACCGGCTTTGTGCTGATTGATAGCTGGCTATCTGGCGATCCTGAGATGTTCCGCAATGCGATTGCGCACCTGTGGCTACCGGTGGTGATTCTTGGCCTGTTAGCGATGGCCGGTATTACACGCTTATTGCGTGCCGCGCTGTTAGAAGAGAGCAGCAAAGAGTATGTGATTCTGGCGCGCGCCAAAGGCGCAGGGCGGACTCGTATCCTGCTGCGTCATATCTTCCCCAACGTGCTGGGGACGCTGATCACGGTCATCGCCCTCTCCTACGCCACCCTGCTGGAAGGCTCGGTGTTAACGGAAACAGTCTTCGCCTGGCCAGGTGTCGGACGTTATATGACTAACGCACTATTTTCCTCTGATACACCAGCGATTCTCGGCTCGACCCTGCTGATAGGCAGCTGCTTTATTCTGCTCAACGCCGTGGCCGATGCCCTCACCTGGTTAACCGATCCGAGAACCCGATGACTCAACAACTCTCTGAACTGGAGACAGTTCGTCCGCGCCGCCGCCGTGCGCGCGTGACTTCACTGACCATCGGCCTGACGCTGGTGGTGATCGTGGTGGCAATGGCACTGTTCGCCCCACTGCTGGCACCGTTTGATCCTAACGCCCAGGTGATCGCCCAACGCTTACAAGCCCCTTCTGCACTGCACTGGTTCGGTACCGATGGCTTTGGCCGCGATTTATTATCACGCGTGATCTACGGTGCGCGTCCTACGCTGCTGCTGGTGTCACTGATTCTGGTGCTGACCATACCGGTTGGTCTGTTGGTCGGCATTACCGCTGGCTACGTTGGCGGCTGGACCGAGCGCGTGCTGATGCGCATCACGGATATCTTCCTGTCGCTGCCGAATCTGGTGATTGCTTTGGCGCTGGTGGCGATGCTCGGTCCGGGATTGATGAACGGTGCGCTGGCGTTGGCATTAACCAGCTGGCCGCCGTTTGCCCGTCAGGCTCGTGCGGAAACCCTGGCACTGCGCCGCAGTGATTATCTGGCTGCCGCACGCATGCAGGGAATTACCGGTTTGCGTTTGATGTTCGGGCACATTTTACCGCTGTGTTTGCCAACCGCCGTGGTGCGCGCGGCGCTGAGCCTCGGCGGCATCATTCTCTCCGCTGCGGGCCTCGGCTTCCTTGGCATGGGCGTGCAGCCGCCAACAGCCGAATGGGGTTCGATGGTAGCGGAAGGCAGTAAAGTGATCTTCGACCAATGGTGGGTGGCCGCCGCACCGGGTGGCGCGATTCTGTTCGCCAGCCTGGCGTTTAACCTGACAGGCGATGGCCTGCGCGACCGACTGGATACCCGTCATGCCAAATGATCTGTTAATTGATGCCCAGGGGCTGTCCATCCGCAATGAAGGTACGCTGTTAGTCGATAATATCGCCTTCCAGATTGGCCGTGAACGCGTGGCGCTGGTGGGTGAGTCGGGTTCGGGCAAATCACTGACCGCCCGCTCGCTGATGGGGCTGCTCTCTCCTTCATTGCAGTTGCAGGCCGAACGCTTACAGGTGGTGGGTGCCGATGCGCTCAGCGTGCGCGAACGTGACTGGATCGCCCTGCGCGGCGGTAAAGTCGCGATGGTGATGCAGGACCCCAAATACGCCCTTAATCCAACACGTACCATTGGCTGGCAGGTCGAAGAGCCACTGGTGCTGCACCGCAAACTGAGCCGTGCTGAGCGCAATGAGAAAGTGTGCGAGATGCTGGATGCGGTGGGTTTGCCCGATCCGCGCCAGCTAATGAAACGCTATCCCCATCAGCTTTCAGGCGGTATGGGACAGCGCGTGATGCTAGCGATTGCATTGATCACCGATCCTGAACTGCTGATTGCCGATGAACCGACCTCGGCGCTCGATCATGCGATGCGCGATCAGGTGCTGGCACTGATTCGTCGTTTGGTGGAGCAGCGTAATATGGGCTTGCTGCTGATCAGCCACGATCTGCAACAGGTTTCCGAACACTGCGATCGCGTGATGGTGATGTACAAAGGTCGCCTGCTGGATACGCTGCCTGCGGCCCAACTCGCCAATGCGACTCACCCTTACACGCGCACGCTGTGGGCGTGTCGTCCCAGCAAAGCGACGCACGGTGAACGCTTGCCAGTGCTGGATCGCGCTGCGCTGGAGGCAGACCATGATTGAGTTAAACAATCTAAGCGTGTCGCACAAGCAGGGCTATGAGCTGCGCACCGTGGTGCATGACGTCTCTTTGCAGGTGGCCGCGGGCGAGTGTTTTGGCCTGGTCGGGCCATCGGGCTGCGGCAAGTCATCGCTGCTGTGGGTGATGGCCGGTTTGAACCCGTTCTGGAGCGGCAGCATGCAACTGGCCGGCACCGATGTGCAGCCAGGTAAAGCCTTTACCGGCCCGCTGCGTCGTGATGTGCAGATGGTGTTTCAGGATCCGTATGCCTCACTGCATCCACGCCATCGTCTGCGCCGTACGCTGGCCGAGCCTTTGAAGATGCTGAAGCGCGATAATATCGACGATCGTATCAACGACGGTTTTCGCCATGTCGGTTTGGATCCAGCGCTGGCGGATCGTTATCCGCATCAGCTCTCTGGCGGCCAGCGTCAGCGCGTAGCCATTGTGCGCGCCCTGCTGCTGGAGCCGAAGATCCTGTTGCTGGATGAGCCAACCTCGGCGTTAGATATGTCGGTGCAGGCGGAAATCCTCAACCTGCTTAATGACTTAAAGCAGAATGACGGATTGACCATGGTGCTGGTGAGTCACGATCCTGATGTGATCGATCATATGTGCGATCGTGCAGCGCATATGGCACTGGGACGGATTGTCGGGTAAGACGTTAAGCTAAATCGTAGCGGTGCGATAAATTGCGCCGCTACACATTTGAGTCCTTCAATGCGCCATCGCCTGCATCGTTTCACTGCGAATCGATTCGGTCACTTCGGCCTTCAACGCCATAAACTCCGGTGAGGTTTTAATGGTGTAATCACGTCCTTGATTGAAATTCACCGCCACCTCCTGCTTGATGCGACCCGGCCGGGCGCTGAAAATCGCCACCTTGTTGGCCATAAAAATCGCTTCATCAATGTCGTGCGTCACGAACAATACGGTTTTGCGCGACTGCTCCCATACCGATAGCAACAGCTCCTGCATCATCACGCGCGTCTGATTATCCAGTGCGCCAAAAGGCTCATCCATCAGCAGCACCTTGGGATCGTTGGCCAGCGCACGGGCAATCGCGGTGCGTTGCTGCATGCCGCCCGAGAGCTGGCGCGGATAGTGCTGCGCGAAACCACGTAATCCCACCTGCTGAATGTAGTAATCGCTGCGCTCTTTCTGCTGGGCTGCACTGATACCGCGCTCCTGCAAGCCAAAGCGAATGTTCTCTTCCACCGTCAGCCACGGGAACAGTGTGTAGCTCTGGAACACCATGCCACGATCGGCACCCGGTCCTTCCACGCTTTTACCGTCCAGCCAGATTTCTCCACGCGTGGGTGTGTCCAGTCCGGCGATGATGCGCAGCAATGTGGATTTCCCACAGCCCGAGGGGCCGAGAATGGTGATGAAATCATTCTCTTCCACCTGATAATGAATCGGCTGTAGCGCCTGAGTCTGCTCGCCTTTGGGACCGGTAAAAATGCGCTCGACACCGCGCACGTTGAGTTTGCTGTGTTTCATTACAGAGTGCTCCATGCAAACAAGCGCCGGTTAAGCACTTTGAACAGATAATCAGAGATCAAGCCAATACAGCCGATAACGATGATGCCGAAAATGATCTGCCCGGTATTCAGTAACGCCTGGCTATCGACGATCATATGGCCGATGCCGCTTTCCGATCCGATCAGTTCGGCAACAATGACGTATGTCCACGCCCAGCCAAGTACCAGACGTAACAATTCGGCAATGCCCGGTGCCGCGCCGGGGATCAGCACACGACGCACGATCGAGCGGTTGCTGCATCCTAACGTGTAAGCCGCCTCCACCAAATCGCGACGGGCACCGCTCACCGTTACCGCCACCATCAATACGATCTGGAAGAAGGAGCCGATAAAGATCACCAGGATCTTCTGGGTTTCACCGATACCGGCCCACAGAATCAGCAACGGTACGAAAGCCGAAGCCGGTAAATACCGGCAAAAGGAGACGAAGGGTTCGAGAAAGGCTTCCCAGGTTTTGTAGGCGCCCATCATGATGCCCAGCGGCACACCTATCACGGCCGCCAGCAGGAAGCCCGACAGTACCCGCATCACTGTCATGCCAATATCCAGCGAGAAGTTGTACTCGGTGAACAACAGCACGCCTTGTTGCAGCATGGTCAACGGGTCCGCGAGGAAAGTAGGCGACACCATGCCGCCCAGCGTCACCAGCGTCCACACCGCGATAAACAGCACAAAGAACGCCACGCCGAGCGCAATACGTAACCGCAGCGAAATCGCTTTCAACGGCACCATTAACGGATTGTGCCAGCGCTGTGGCGCATCCGGCAGCGCGGCTGGCGGAGTGACGGGTTGGCTTTTACTCATCTCCATCTCCTTTCTCCTGCTTTACTGTACGAAGCTGGCGTCGTACAAACTCTTCACATCCGGCATTTTCTTGATCACGCCCGCGCGCAGCAGCAGTTTGCCTGCTTCATCACTGAAGGTTTCAATTTCGCCATTGAAGAATTTCTTGTTCTCTTCCGGTCCCTGCCAACGTAAATAACTGGCTGATTCCGCAAACTCTTTGCCCGTGGATTTCACTGCTGCACCCATGATCTCGTTAGACTTGTCCGGCTGCTGTTTGATCATCTCCAGCGCATCGTAATAGCTGGCCACCAGCGCTTTTGCGGCATCAGGGTGTGCTTTCAGGAAGGTAGGCGTGCAACCCAGCGTATCCATCACCATCGGGTAATCCAGCGTGGTGGCGAGGATCTTGCCGGCTTTAGGCTGATTGCGGATCACCGAGAGATAAGGTTCATAGGTCACAGCCGCATCGTTTTGACCCGCCGCAAAAGATTGGGCCGCCGCCTGAGGTGCCATGGTTGCCAGACGCACGTCTTTCATCGTCATGCCGTTTTTATCCAGCATCCACGCGAGCAGGAAATACGGTGAAGTGCCGGGCGCATCCACCGCGATGGTTTTGCCTTTGAGATCTTTGATGCTGGTGATGTCACTGCGGGCGGCGAGGCCATCAGCACCATAAGATTTGTCCAGCTGAACGATCTGCTTGATCGGCACACCTGCAGCGTTCCAGGAGATGTAGGTTTCCACCGTGGTGGCTGCACACTGTATGGTGCCGGAAGCCACCGCCAGATGGCGGCTGCTCTGCGGAATCATCTTCACATCGACATCAAGGCCGTGCTTTTTAAAGATCCCGGCTTTATCGGCTAGCGTCAGTGGGGCAAATCCGGTCCAGCCGGAAATACCGATAGCGACTTTGGTGTCGGCTGCCTGTGCGGCTAAAGCACTGGCGCACAGGACTACGGCGGTTAATGCACGAACAACGTGTTTCACTGGCTTGCCCATCTTCCACTCCTGATAAAGGTGATGAAAAACAACGGTTGTATAGTCTTATCTATACAAGCCAAGCAATGGCTGTGCCAGATTGTGAAAACCCATTGTGATGGGGAAATGAGGTGGAGACCGCGCACTGAATCGGTGCAGAAATCCTCTGCTGGAGATCACACTGGTGCGAAAGCAACCTTTGGCGGATGGCGCTATACTCACGCCAGTTTTTCAACAGAAGGAACACCGTATGACGGTGAAATTGCGTCCGCTTGAGCGAGAAGATCTGCACTTTGTGCATCAGTTAGATAACAACGCCAGCGTGATGCGTTATTGGTTTGAGGAGCCGTACGAAGCCTTTGTGGAGCTGTCGGATCTTTATGACAAACACATTCACGATCAAACCGAGCGCCGCTTTGTTGTCGAACATGACGGGCAAAAAGCGGGGTTGGTTGAATTGGTCGAGATCAACCATGTGCATCGTCGGGCTGAATTTCAGATCATTATCGATCCGGGACATCAGGGCAAAGGTTTAGCCAGCCAGGCAGCAAAGTTAGCGATGGATTACGGTTTTTCGGTGCTGAATCTCTACAAACTCTACCTGATCGTTGATCAGGAGAATGAGAAAGCGATTCACATCTACACCAAGCTGGGATTTGAAGTGGAAGGCGTGCTGAAGCACGAATTTTTCATCAATGGTGAATATCGCAATACCATTCGGATGTGCATTTTCCAGCAGCAGTATCTGGCACAGCATAAATCCGGTCATGCGATGGTGAAGCCGACAGCGCAATAAGACTTGTGTGGTCTTTAACCCCATGCGCATGGGGTTAAATATCCACTCACCGGCTTATGTGAGCGGCATGACGCCATTTCTGCCGCCCTCCGACCTTAACCGCCGCGCGCCCCCACCACGTTGAGACGTGGCTGAGGATGTTCGGGTTTCAGGTCGTACATGCCGCCATAGAACGGATCCACCAGCAGCCAGCCGGGGAAGCCCAGTAACGGGATGTTGCCTAACAGATACCACAAGTTGGCACTGGCCTCGATCGGCAGCGTCACCGGTACATAGCCCGGACTCTCCAGCATCACCTGATAATGCTTCTTACCAAAGTAATTGCCGGTGGATTTTGCCAGCTCGACGGTTTGTGGCGTGTAGCCCTGCGCCACCGCGCGGCCCGTCTCATCCTGTACGGTGAAACGTGCACCTTGCGGGACAGAATCGATTTTTACTGGCTGCGTTTCCGTGCCGACAATGGTGGCACAGCCGCTCAGCAGCAATGCAGTGGCAGGAAGAAGATGTCGCAGGTTCATGGCAGGTCCGCAATAGAATCAGATAGGACAGTCTAAACTGCCCTATCCCGCTTTTCACTCGCCTCAATCGCGCTATCAGTGCTGCTTTTCTGGTCTTTATTGCGGTTGACAACAGGCGGCAATCGCCGCGATATCCTGTGGCGTGGTGCGGCAACAGCCACCAATCAGCCGCGCGCCCGCTTGCTGCCACTCAGGGAATTTATCGTGCAGCGTGCAGCCCGACGGTGCCGAGTGCCAGGTTTTGCTGCTGGCATCGTACTGTTCGCCTGAGTTGGGATAGACCAGCAGCGGCCAGGCACACAGTGCCTGCAGGGCTTGCAGCGCTGGTGTCACGCTCTCCAGCGCCACACAGTTGATGCCCATCGCCACCACCTGCGGTGCGGTATTCACCAGATCGGCGACCTGGCTGAGCGGCGTTCCGTCGCTGATGTGTTGCGCATCATGCAGCGTGAAGGAGAACCATGCGCTGCTGTCCGGAAACTCTGCCAGCAAACTCACCAGCGCCTGCGCTTCAGCAAACGACGGCAAGGTTTCACACGCCAGCAAATCCACGCCCGCGTCCAATAGCGCCTTGACGCGTGGGCGATGGAAATCTTTCATCTCCGCTTCTGGCAGGGCGTAATCACCGCGATACTCAGCACCATTCGCAAGGTAAGCGCCATAAGGCCCAACGGAGCCGGCCACCAGCAAAGCGGCTTCACTGCCTGATGCCGCACGATAATCATCACGCGCACGCTGTGCCAGCTTCACACTTTGCGTAATCAATTCCAGTGCCTGCGCCTCATCCAGTCCACGCGCCGCAAAGCCTTGCGGTGTGGCCTGATAGCTGGCGGTGATCGCCACATTGGCTCCAGCAGCAAAATAGTCGTAATGCACCTGATAAATCAGCTCAGGATTTTCCATCAGCACTTTGGCAGACCACAACGCATCGGCAAGATTACAGCCGCGCGCCTCCAGTTCGGTGGCCAGCGCACCATCCAGAATCAGTGTGTCGTGTTGAGTTAACGCTTCTGCGACAGGATTACGCGACATCATTGGCCTCCCCGGCCTTCAGGTTACGTCGATGCGTGACATGGTATGCGGCATAGCAGAACAGCACAAATGGAATGCCACACCACAGCGCAATACGCTGTGAAGGATCGAAGGCCAGCCCCACACACGCCAGCAGGCACAGCAGGAAACCGAGAATCGGCGTTAAAGGATAGAGTGGCGCGCGATAGGCGAGTTGTTGCAGCGAACCACCTGCGGCCAGATGGCGACGACGGAACACATAGTGCGAGGCACAGATACTCAGCCACACCGCCACCACCGCAAAACCTGAAATGGCTGACAGCGCCACAAACACGGTATCCGGCGCGATCACGCTGGAAAACAGCGCCAGCAAGCCACCGATCATACTGACGGTGATAGCCAGCACCGGTATCCCACGGCGGTTCACCTGGGCGAAACAGCGCGGCAACGTGTTCTCATTCGCCAGTGACCACAGCATCCTGCCCGATGCATACAGCCCCGAGTTGGCGGCGGAAAGGATCGCCGTCAGGATCACGAAATTGAAGATATCAGCCGCGTAGGGAATGCCGATCTTCTCGAACACCAACACAAACGGGCTTTTGACGATGCCAGCTTGATCCATCGGGATCAACGCCGCCAGCACAAATACTGTACCAATAAAGAAGATAATCAATCGTGCTACGGTGGTGCGAATTGCCAGCGGCAGGGCTTTCTGCGGCTGCTCGGTTTCACCGGCGGCGATACCGATCAACTCTGTGCCGGAAAAGGCAAAGTTCACTGCCACCATGGTCATCAAAATGGGCAAGGTGCCGTGCGGTAACCAGCCTGAAGCCGTCAGGTTACTTAATCCCGGTGCGGCACTGCCATCCTTCATCGGGATAAAGCCAAACATCGCGCCCGCGCCAAGAATGATAAAGGCAATGATGGTGACCACTTTGATGATAGAGAACCAGAACTCCCCTTCTGCGAAGAAACGCGTGGAGACGATATTCAGCAGATAGATGGCGATGCAGAACACCAGGCACCATAGCCACACGGGCGTAGCGGGGAACCAATACTGCATGCAGAAACCGGCGGCGGTCAGGCTGGAGCCAAGCGCCACCGTCCACGTTAGCCAATAGAGCCATGCCACAGTGTAGCCGGTTGCCGGGCTGATATAGCGCGCGGCATAGACATGAAACGCGCCGGTTTCCGGCATCGCCACGGCCAATTCCCCCAGGCACACCATCACCAGCCACACCACCAGCGCCCCGATCAGATACGCCAGCAGCGTGCCCGCTGCGCCGGTGGTCGAGATGATATAGCCGGTGTTAAAGAAGAGTCCGGTGCCAATCACGCCGCCGAGCGACAGCATCACCAGATGCCGCACTTTCATGGTGCGCTTAAAGTTTTCCTGCGAAGAAGTATCCTGCGTTTGCATTATTTTTATCCGTATGGACGTCTGAACATCTATATGGACACAGGGTTATACGCGCCAGCGTAGCAATTTGCAACGTGGCAAAGGGTAAGGGTTTTAAATATCGAGGGGTGGCCCCGCGTCAACGGGGCACAACATCAGGCGCCAAATACGCCTTGCAGATAGCGCTCAAGCGCAATACGCGAGCTAAAACCGTGCGGAATACCGTAGTGTTCCTGGGATTCACCCATCAGATAAAGCGGGAACTGCGTGTAGTGATCGCAGGTTTTCATTTCTGAGGCGGGCTCGGCAAAGTGCTGACTTTTCTCTTTCAGCGTGGGGTGAATGATCAATGCGGTGCGGCCCATGCGCGCTTCGCGATTGACGTAGACATAGCTTTCACCACGACGATAACCGTAGATTTTCGGCGTCAGGGCGTCCATTTCGAACCCTGCCTTTTCCAGTACGCGCGCTACCTCATCCGGACGTAAATACATGCTTGCTCCTCTCTTCTCACAGCCCCGCAACCTTACAACAGCCCGACATACAGGACATTCGGAATTTCCCTAAAGCCTGGCATACGCCTGCGTTTAGTCACGTTTCGTCTACACTAAGTATTACTTGTTAAATCAAAGGGAGCGAAAAAATGTTTAATCGCGTAAGCAAAAACGATGACATTGATATTAATCAGGATGTGAATGAGCTGGCAGATTCGCTCGAAGCATTACTTAAATCTTACGGCAGCGAAGCCAAAGACGAAGTGGACAGCGCGCGCAGCAAAGCGCAGTCGCTGTTAAAACAGACTCGCGCAAAACTGAATAACGGCAACAGCCGTGTTTCTCAGGCAGCGCGTGACGCCAGTTATCAGGTTGATGCCTATGTGCACGATAAACCCTGGCATGGCGTAGGTGTCGGTGCAGCTGTGGGTCTGGTGCTTGGGGCACTGTTGATGTCACGCCGTTAACCGCCACTGGCGTTTAAAGAGAGCCTCGCGATTGCGGGGCTTTTTTATGCCTGTGGTGAATGAATACGCACAAAATTTGACCTAAATTTCACGCCCTGCGCCTTTACAAAAAAAATTTCGGGCCTGGAAGGCGCATGATCTCTGGTGTTAGCGATTATCCGAAGATCAAAATAACAAAACCCTATATCTGGTGGGCTTGACCACCACGAGCACTACATCTAGTATTCAACCCATCAACTCGCTACCAGATGTCGTCAAGGACGAAGTTCGCTGCAAATAGGATTTTGCTTCGTATCTCGCATCCAGACCGCAATCAAAGGGAAATACGAATCATGCGCATTATTATTTACACTAAAAACAACTGTGTCCAGTGCAACGCGACAAAAAATGCCATGGACCGCAAAGGTATCGACTATCAGCTGATCAACCTCGATACCCAGCCTGAAGCCATTGATAACCTCAAATCCCTCGGCTATCGCCAGGTGCCCGTTGTCATGACCCATGATGACCACTGGAGCGGCTTCCGCCCTGACAAAATCGCCAGCCTGCGCCAGCTCGCTGCAGTAGGGGGATAAGGCGATGTTCCCACTGGTCTACTTCTCTAGCCAGTCGGAAAACACGCACCGATTTATCACTCGTCTGGGACTGCCTGCTCGCCGCATTCCGCTGGATGGCAAGCAGTGCCTCAATATCGACCAGCCCTATATCTTAGTGGTGCCGAGCTACGGAGGCGGCAGCGCGCGAGGTGCGGTGCCCAGACAAGTGATTCAATTCCTTAATGATGACGCCAACCGACGCGGTATTCGCGGGGTGATTGCTGCCGGTAACCGCAACTTCGGTGAAGGCTACTGCCTGGCGGGCGACATTATTGCGCAGAAATGTCAGGTTCCTTATCTCTACCGCTTTGAGCTGATGGGAACCCCCGACGATATCGCTAATGTAAAAGCGGGAGTAACCCAATTTTGGCAACGACAGACACCCTGAACAGCACGCAGCTGGACTATCACGCGCTCAACGCGATGCTGAACCTGTATGACGCCGATGGCCGCATTCAGTTTGAAAAAGATCATGAGGCCACGCGCCAGTTCTTCCTGCAGCACGTAGAGCCGAATACCGTACAGTTCGCCTCGGCGGGCGATCGCCTGCGCTATCTGGTGGCGGAAGGCTACTATGAAGCCACAGTACTGAATCAGTACGACTTTAATTTCCTGTGCCAGTTGCATGATGAAGCCGATGCCTGGGGTTTCCGTTTTCACACCTTCCTGGGGGCGTGGAAGTTTTACACCAGCTACACGCTGAAAACCTTCGACGGTAAACGTTATCTCGAAACTTTCGAGCAGCGCGCCTGCATGGTGGCGCTGACGCTGGCACGCGGCAACGAATCGCTCTCACGCGAATTGCTGGCAGAAATGCTCAGTGGCCGCTTCCAGCCAGCCACCCCAACCTTCCTCAACTGCGGTAAACAGCAGCGTGGTGAATTGGTGTCCTGCTTCCTGCTGCGCATCGAAGACAACATGGAATCGATTGGCCGTGCGGTGAATTCGGCGCTGCAACTCTCCAAACGTGGCGGCGGCGTGGCATTCCTGCTCTCCAACCTACGTGAATCCGGTGCGCCAATTAAGCGTATCGAAAACCAGTCGTCTGGTGTGATTCCGGTGATGAAGATGCTGGAAGATGCGTTCTCTTATGCGAATCAGCTCGGCGCACGTCAGGGCGCGGGCGCGGTGTGGCTGAACGCACACCATCCTGATATTTTCCGCTTCCTCGATACTAAGCGCGAAAACGCTGACGAGAAGATCCGTATCAAAACGCTGTCACTGGGCGTGGTGATCCCCGATATCACCTTCCAGCTGGCGAAAGAGAATCGCGATATGGCGCTGTTCTCGCCGTACGACGTTGAGCGTATTTACGGTAAAGCGTTTGGTGATATCAGCATTAGCGAGTTGTATGAAGAGATGCTGGCGGACGATCGCATCCGTAAGACTTATATTAAGCCGCGTGATTTCTTCCAGACGCTGGCCGAAATTCAGTTTGAGTCTGGCTATCCGTACATCATGTACGAAGACAGCGTGAACCGTCATAACCCGATTGCTGGTCGCATCAACATGAGCAACCTGTGCTCGGAGATTTTGCAGGTTAACAGCGCCAGCGAATTCCATGACGATCTCAACTATCGTCGCGTGGGCAAAGATATCTCCTGTAATCTCGGTTCGCTGAACATTGCCCATGCCATGGATTCCCGCAATCTGGCACAAACCGTGGAAACGGCGGTACGCGCCTTAACAGCGGTTTCTGAGATGAGCGAAATCAACTCGGTGCCGTCAGTGGCGGAAGGCAATCGCCGTTCACACGCAGTGGGCCTGGGTCAGATGAACTTGCATGGTTACCTGGCGCGTGAAGGCATGGCTTATGGCTCGGAAGAGGCGCTGGATTTCACCAATCTTTACTTCTACTGCGTGACCTATCACGCGGTGCGCACCTCTAACCTGCTGGCACAAGAGCGTAAACAAAGCTTTGACGGCTTTGACCAGTCGCAATACGCCAACGGTCACTACTTCGATAAATATGTGGATCGCCCCTGGCTGCCGCGCACCGCTCGCGTGGCACAGCTCTTCGCCGATGCAGGCATTGCGCTGCCGACGCAGGCCGACTGGCAGGCATTGCGCGAATCGGTGATGCAGCATGGCCTGTACAACCAGAACTTACAGGCGGTTCCGCCTACCGGTTCAATTTCGTACATCAATCACGCCACCTCGAGTATTCACCCGATTGTGTCGCGTATTGAGATCCGCAAAGAGGGCAAAACCGGCCGCGTATACTATCCGGCGCCGTTTATGACTAATGACAACTTGGATCTCTATCAGGATGCGTATTCCATCGGCCCAGAAGCGATTATTGATACCTACGCCGAAGCGACGCAGCATGTCGATCAAGGCTTGTCTTTGACACTGTTCTTCCGCGATGACGTCACCACGCGTGATATCAACAAAGCGCAAATTTATGCGTGGAAGAAAGGCATCAAAACGCTCTATTACATTCGTCTGCGCCAGATGGCGCTACAAGGCACTGAGGTGCAGGGCTGCGTCTCCTGCTCATTGTGATGAAAACTATGCAACTTAAACAAATTCAAGCGATTAACTGGAACCGTATCCAGGACGAAAAAGATCTCGAAGTGTGGAACCGTCTGACCAGCAACTTCTGGCTGCCGGAAAAAGTGCCGTTGTCCAACGATCTGCCGGCATGGCAGTCACTGGACCACCAGCAACAGCAGCTGACCATCCGTGTGTTTACCGGGTTAACGTTGCTCGACACCATCCAAAACGTGATCGGCGCGCCGGGCCTGATGGAAGACGCCATCACGCCGCATGAGGAAGCGGTGCTATCGAATATCAGCTTTATGGAAGCAGTGCATGCGCGTTCCTATAGCTCGATTTTCTCCACCCTGTGCAACACCGCCGATGTCGATGCCGCGTATCGCTGGAGTGAAGAGAACGAAGCGTTGCAGAACAAGGCGAAGATTGTGCTGGAGCACTATCGTGCCGAGGACCCGCTGAAGAAGAAAATCGCCAGCGTGTTCCTGGAATCGTTCCTGTTCTACTCCGGTTTCTGGCTGCCGATGTACTGGTCAAGCCGTGGCAAATTGACCAACACCGCTGACCTGATTCGTTTGATTATTCGCGATGAAGCGGTGCACGGATATTACATCGGCTATAAGTTCCAGAAGGCACTGGAAAAAGTCGACGATGCACGCCGTGAAGAGCTGCAGCAATTTGCCATCGATTTGCTGCTGGCGCTGTATGAAAACGAAGTGGAGTATACCGAAGCGCTGTATGCGGATGTCGGTTGGGCGGAAGAGGTAAAAACCTTCCTGCACTACAACGCCAACAAGGCATTGATGAATCTGGGATATGAGGCGTTGTTCCCATCAGAGCTAACCACGGTGAATCCGGCGATTCTTTCTGCTTTGTCACCGAATGCCGATGAAAATCACGATTTCTTCTCCGGTTCAGGATCTTCCTACGTGATGGGAAAAGCCGTGGAAACCGAAGACGAGGACTGGAATTTCTAGCCTCAGGCCTGCAACACAGGGCGCGCCACAGCGCGCCCTTTCATCGCCTTCATATTTCCTCTTCAGACTGACAAATATTCCCTCGTTATTTCCCTTTTTCATCTTCATTATTTTGTCATTTTAGCGCCATTAATTCGTCCATTATATCGTCTACATAAGCGCAATTTATTCGTGTTTCACTGAGCATTTGCCATGAAAGCGGGTTAAATTCACAAAAAATTCAGAAAAAAATGATTCGCCCTCATCCCTTGTGAACACTGGAATTATCGACAATCTGCGCACGCTCGCTCAACCAAATATCCGCATCAAGGGTTGTCAGATATTCTCACTATGCTAGGTTATAGGGCGCTTAAATTTAATCGAGATCATTACAAGAAATAGCTAAACATTTAACCGGGAAATTAATTACTGCATGGCAATTAAACTCGAAGTAAAGAATTTATATAAGGTATTTGGGGATCACCCCGAAAAGGCATTTAAGCTGATTGAGAAAGGCGAAAGCAAAGAGACGATTCTGGCGAAAACCGGTCTCTCAGTCGGCGTAAAAAATGCCAGTCTGGCCATTGAAGAAGGCGAGATATTCGTCATCATGGGGCTCTCCGGTTCAGGGAAATCCACCATGGTTCGCCTTCTCAATCGTCTGATCGAGCCCACTCGCGGCCAGGTGATCATTGACGGTGTCGATATTGCGAAAATATCGGATGCTGAACTGCGTGAAGTGCGCAGAAATAAGATCAGCATGGTATTCCAATCCTTCGCATTAATGCCCCATATGACGGTTCTCAATAATACCGCCTTCGGCATGGAATTAGCGGGCGTTGCGTTACAGGAACGTCAGGAAAAAGCGCTGGAAGCATTGCGTCAGGTGGGACTGGATAATTATGCCCACGCCTACCCGGATGAACTCTCTGGCGGTATGCGTCAACGCGTCGGATTAGCCCGCGCGCTGGCAATCAATCCCGATATATTATTGATGGATGAAGCCTTCTCCGCCCTCGATCCGCTTATCCGCACTGAAATGCAGGATGAGTTGGTGAAACTGCAGGCGAAACATCAGCGTACCATCGTGTTTATCTCTCACGATCTCGACGAAGCGATGCGTATTGGCGATCGCATCGCCATCATGCAGGGCGGCGAAGTCGTTCAGGTCGGCACGCCGGATGAGATTCTGAATAATCCCGCGAACGATTATGTGCGCACCTTCTTCCGGGGTGTCGATATCAGCCATGTGTTTAGCGCTAAGGATATCGCCCGTCGTAGCGCTGGCGCCCTGATTCGTAAAGCGGCCGGTTTTGGACCGCGATCCGCTATCAAACTGCTGCAGGATGAGGACCGCGAATTTGGCTATGTGCTGGAGAAACAGAAATTTGTCGGCGTGGTTTCAACCGATTCACTTAAAGCAGCACTGGCCGCGGGTGAAGGTCTGGATAGCGCCCTGCTTGAGACGCCGTTAGCGGTTCCTGCGGATACCTCACTGAACGATTTGCTCTCCCACGTAGCCCAAGCGCCCTGCGCGGTGCCGGTGGTGGGCGAGGAGAATCAGTACGTCGGTATTATTTCCAAAAGCATGCTATTGCGCGCTTTAGATCGTGAAGGAGCCCAGTCATGAGTGAACAAACCAGCAATCCGTGGGACAGCGCCAGCCAGACCACGCCGCAACCTGCCACAACAGATTCGAGTGCGGCGGCCAGCAGTAGCGATCCCTGGGGCGGGAGTGCTGCCCCGGCGGATAACAGTGCCAGTTCAGGTTCTACTGATGCCTGGGGCAATGCCTCCAGCACCGGTTCGGATGCTGCCTCCAGCGCAGGCCATGATGCCGCCTCCAGTGCAGGCCATGATGCGGCCTCCTCGGCGGCCAGTAGCAGCGACTGGCTAAGCAGCGCACCGGCGCCGAAACCTGAACATTTCAATATTATGGACCCCTTCCACAACACCATGATCCCGCTGGATCGTTGGGTGACGGAAGGCATCGATTGGGTGGTGAACCATTTCCGCCCGGTGTTCCAGGGCATTCGCGTGCCAGTGGATTATATCCTCAGTGCCTTCCAGAATCTGTTGATGGGGTTGCCTGCACCCGTTGCGATTGCGTTGTTTGCGCTGATCGCCTGGCAGATTGCCAGCCCGGCGATGGGTATTGCCACGCTGATTTCACTGGTGCTGATCGGCATGATCGGCGCCTGGTCGCAAGCGATGGTGACGCTGGCGCTGGTGCTGACCGCCCTGCTGTTCTGCATCATCATTGGATTACCGCTCGGTATCTGGCTGGCGCGCAGTGAGCGTGCGGCGAGAATTGTGCGTCCATTACTGGATGCGATGCAGACCACACCCGCCTTTGTGTACCTGGTGCCAATCGTGATGCTGTTCGGTATCGGTAACGTGCCTGGTGTGGTGGTGACCATTATTTTTGCGTTGCCGCCGATTGTACGTCTGACCATTCTTGGCATTAAACAGGTGCCCGCTGATCTGATTGAAGCCAGCGAGTCCTTTGGTGCCAGCCCCCGCCAGATGCTGTTTAAAGTGCAGTTGCCGCTGGCGATGCCAACCATCATGGCGGGTGTCAACCAGACACTGATGCTAGCACTGTCGATGGTGGTGATCGCCTCGATGATCGCTGTTGGCGGTCTTGGTCAGATGGTCCTGCGCGGTATTGGTCGCCTGGATATGGGCCTCGCCAGTGTTGGCGGTGTCGGTATCGTTATCCTCGCGATTATTCTTGACCGCCTGACACAATCTGTTGGCCGTGACAGCCGCAGCCGTGGTAGTCGCCACTGGTATAACACCGGCCCCGTTGGCTTGTTATTACGCCCCTTCAGTAAAAAAGTCTGATTTCTTTGGACGGCCCGCCGTGGCCGTCCGTCTCCGACGCTACACGTAAAATAAGGAATGACTATGCGCAAGACAGCTCTATTCGCCGCCGTCCTGACGACGTTTGCCGCAACCCACGTGTCCGCCGCCGACCTGCCCGGTAAAGGCATTACGGTTAAACCCGCTCAGAGCACCATTTCCGAAGAGACCTTCCAGACGCTGCTGGTGAGCCGTGCGCTGGAAAAGCTGGGCTACACCGTCGATAAGCCAAGCGAAGTGGATTACAACGTGGCTTACACCACCATTGCAGCGGGTGATGCCACCTTTATGGCGACTAACTGGAAACCACTGCACGATGATATGTACGCCGCTGCCGGTGGCGATCAGAAATTCTACCGTGAGGGCACTTACGTGACCGGCGCGGCACAAGGCTACTTGATCGATAAGAAAACAGCGGATCAGTATCACATTACCAATATTGAACAGCTAAAAGATCCTAAGATCGCCAAGCTGTTTGATACCAACGGAGATGGCAAAGCCGACCTCACCGGCTGTACACCAGGCTGGGGCTGTGAAGCGGTGATTAACCACCAGATTGATGCCTTCAAGCTGAGCAACACCGTTGAGCACAACCAGGGCAACTACTCGGCGATGATTGCCGACACCATTACCCGCTTCAAACAGGGTAAACCGATTCTTTATTATACCTGGACGCCTTACTGGGTAAGTGATGTGCTAAAACCGGGCAAAGATGTGGTGTGGCTGCAGGTGCCGTTCTCATCCATGCCGGGCGCGCAGAGCAAAGTGGATACCAAACTGCCTAACGGCATGAACTATGGCTTCCCGGTCAACACCATGCATATCGTGGCTAACAAAGCCTGGGCTGAGAAAAACCCGGCGGCGGCAAAACTGTTTGCGGAAATGAAGCTGCCACTGGCTGATATCAATGCGGAGAATGCGGCGATGCATGCGGGCCACGCGTCTGAAGCCGACATTAACAGCCACGTAGACGGCTGGATTAAAGGCCATCAGGCCGAGTTTGATAAGTGGGTTTCTGACGCACAGGCTGCGGCGAAGTAATCCTCTTTCCCTCATAGAGCGGCCTTTTGGTCGCTCTTCTCCATCATCCCCGCACATTTCGTGCGTTATAGCGCACTGGTACGTCCTGTCAATTAACACACCATTGAAATAATTTTTTGGGTTACTATTAACCACAAATGATTATCTTCGTTTTTCTTCCGCTGTGAATACGGCTAAGCCGAGACGCATCTCTGCACTATCTGAGGTTAAATCCTCTCAACGAATGCAATTCATCATTTTAACTGGTACGGTATTGATACCGTAAATGTTACAGTTTAGTTAATTAACCCATTGATTTGGTGATGTAATCTCCGCAGCGAAAGTGTTTAGAAAGCGTAAAGACCAACCTAATCACGTGAGTGAGACTATTCATTGATGATTGAGTTTGTTATGGTTAGCAGCACAGTTATTCACCAGAGTTATTTTTTCTCTCGAAATTATTTTTTCTTAAAAATATTTCATGATGCGAATTGATGACAATGTAACCATCCTGCGTGGCAAATTGTCAGGGCGAACTGCCCAAGGTTATGGAACGACCTGGAACGCCAGATGTTGACAATGTGATCGTGCGAACAATCACTGGCGGAAAATATGACTACGCTTAATCTGTCACCATCCTTACTATACCAGTTGCAACTAAGAGGTTTTTTTTAAAATGGAAAGTTCGTTTACTCCCATTGAACAGATGCTGAACATCCGTGCTAACCGCCATAAAGATTTTCCGTTGCAGGAAATCATCCTGACTCGTCTGTGCATGCATATGCAGGGAAAACTGCTGGATAACCGCAACAAGATGTTGAAGGCGCAGGGAATTAACGAGACCTTATTCATGGCGCTGATCACACTTGATGCGCAAGAAAACCAGAGCATCCAGCCTTCTGAACTGAGTTCTGCGCTGGGTTCCTCACGTACTAATGCAACACGTATTGCTGATGAGCTGGAAAAACGTGGCTGGATCGAGCGCCGCGAGAGCGATAATGACCGTCGCTGCCTGCATCTGCACCTGACAGAAAAAGGTAACGAATTCTTACGTCAGCTGCTGCCGCCGCAGCATCAGAGCCTACAGTACCTGTGGTCTTCGCTCTCAACATCCGAGCAGGATCAGCTGGAAGCAATTACGCGCAAGCTGCTTAACCGTCTTGATAAAATGGATGAAGATCAGGTTATCGCTTCCCTGTCGCGCTAATAGCAAGAAGTGCGACACAATCACCTTCCGAAATCGCTATTTTAATCCCCTTTTATCCGGCCAGCGTCTCATACGCTGGCTTTTTCGACTCGGGAAACCGTGTTGAAGGATCAACACAGCCCGGCTAAATGGAAAACGTGGAGAACAACATGAGTGCGACCGCGGAAGCGCAAAGCCCGCAACAGCCAGCGAATAAAAAGAAGAAGCGCAAAGGTGTGCTGATCCTGCTGGCTATCGTGTTTGTATTGATTGGGGTGGCGTATCTGGCTTACTGGTATTTGGTGCTGCGCCATTTCCAGGAAACCGATGACGCCTATGTGGCAGGTAACCAGGTGCAGGTGATGGCACAGGTTTCCGGCAGCGTGAATAAAGTCTGGTTCGATGACACTGACTTCGTGAAAAAAGGCGACATTCTGGTGTCGCTGGATAAAACCGATGCGGAGCAGGCGTTTGAAAAAGCGCAGACTGCACTGGCCACCAGCGTGCGCCAGACGCATCAATTGATGATCAACGGCAAGCAGTATCAGGCCACCATCAAGCTGCAACAGACCGCTCTGGATCAGGCTGAAGCCGATCTGAAACGTCGTGAGCCGCTGGGTGCGTCAAACCTGATTGGTCGTGAAGAACTGCAACACTCACGTGATGCCGTGGCCACGGCGAAAGCACAACTCGATGTCGCCGTGCAGCAGTACAACGCGAACCAGGCGATGATCCTGAATACCGATCTGGAACAGCAACCCGCCGTCAAACAAAGCGCGGCTGAATTGCGTGATGCCTGGCTGGCGCTGCAGCGTACCGATATCCGTAGTCCAATGGATGGCTATATTTCACGTCGTAGTGTTCAGGTCGGTTCGCAGATCTCCACCAGCACGCCGCTGCTGGCGGTAGTGCCTGCCACTAATTTGTGGATCGATGCCAACTTCAAAGAAACGCAGCTTTCCGGCGTGCGCATCGGTCAGCCTGCGACCGTGGTCAGTGATATTTACGGTGATGACGTGGAGTATCACGGTAAAGTTGTCGGCCTGGATATGGGCACGGGTAGCGCCTTCTCTCTGCTGCCGGCACAGAATGCGACAGGTAACTGGATCAAAGTGGTTCAGCGTTTACCGGTGCGTATTGAGCTGGACCCGCAACAGGTGGCTGAACATCCGCTACGTATTGGTCTCTCCACCTTAGTCAAAGTGGATACCCAAAACAAAGACGGTGCCACACTGGCCAGTAGCGTGCGTCCACAAGCGGCGTATGAAAGTAACGCATTGGCAATCGACCTCGCGCCGGTTAACAAGCTGATTACTGATATCGTTCGTGCCAACGCCGATTAATTCCGCGGGAGGCTGTGATGGCACAAAAACCGCTTGAAGGTGCGCCGTTAGTCCTGATGACCATCGCCTTATCCTTGGCGACGTTTATGCAGGTTCTCGACTCCACCATTGCTAACGTGGCGATCCCGACGATCGCCGGTAACCTTGGTGCCTCGAACTCACAGGGCACCTGGGTGATTACCTCATTCGGGGTGGCAAACGCCATCTCGATACCGATTACCGGTTGGTTAGCCAAACGTATCGGTGAAGTGAAGCTGTTTACCTGGTCGACCATTCTGTTTGTGCTGGCCTCATGGGCCTGCGGCATGTCAGAGAGCCTGGAGATGCTGATCTTCTTCCGTATCATCCAGGGTGTGGTCGCCGGTCCGTTGATTCCACTGTCACAGAGTTTGCTGCTGAATAACTACCCGCCAGCCAAGCGCAGCGTGGCACTCTCGCTGTGGGCGATGACGGTGATCGTGGCCCCGATCTGCGGCCCGATCTTAGGCGGCTGGATCAGTGATAACTACCACTGGGGTTGGATCTTCTTTATCAACGTCCCGATTGGTGTGGTCGTCGTCGCGCTGACTCTGCAAACCCTGCGAGGACGCGAAACCAAAACTGAAATCCGACCGATTGATATCGTCGGTCTGGTGCTGTTGGTGGTGGGGATTGGTTCGCTGCAGGTGATGCTCGACCGGGGTAAAGAACTCGACTGGTTTGGCTCCACGGAAATCATTGTACTCACGGTAGTCGCCGTGGTGGCGCTGGCAGTGCTGTTGGTGTGGGAGCTAACGGACGACCATCCGATTGTCGATTTGTCGCTGTTTAAAAAGCGCAACTTCACTATCGGCTGTTTGTCGATCAGTCTGGCTTACATGCTTTACTTCGGCTCGATCGTGTTGCTGCCCCAGTTGCTGCAGGAGGTATACGGCTACACCGCCACCTGGGCAGGTTTGGCGTCAGCGCCGGTCGGCATCATTCCGGTCATCCTGTCGCCGATCATTGGTCGCTTTGCCCACAAGCTGGACATGCGGCGGCTCGTGACCTTCAGCTTTATCATGTACGCCGTCTGTTTCTACTGGCGCGCGTATACGTTTGAGCCGGGGATGGATTTTGGTGCGTCGGCATGGCCGCAGTTTATTCAGGGCTTTGCCGTGGCCTGCTTCTTTATGCCACTGACCACCATTACGCTGTCAGGCTTGCCGCCAGAGCGTATGGCAGCAGCATCGAGCCTGTCGAACTTTGTGCGTACGCTGGCCGGTTCAATCGGTACGTCGATCACCACCACCATGTGGACGGATCGTGAATCGATGCACCACAGCTACCTGTCGGAATCGGTGAATCCCTTCAATCCGAATTCGCAGCAGATGTATGACCAACTGCAAAGCCTGGGCATGACGCAGCAGCAAGCTTCAGCCTACATTGCACAGCAAATTACCAATCAGGGCCTGATTATCTCAGCGAATGAGATCTTCTGGGCATCAGCGGGAGTGTTTTTGATCTTGCTGGTTCTGGTGTGGTTTGCACGTCCGCCATTTGGTGCGGGCGGTGGCGGCGGTGGAGCGCACTAAAGAGTAGAAACAAAAACGGGCCTTTCGGCCCGTTTTCATTTATGCGTTCTGGCGCCACCATTCGGCAAGCAGAATGCCTGTCGCAACGGAGACGTTAAGACTCTCGACGTTGCCGGTACCGCCAATCGACAGGCTGATATCACCCTGCTGGAAGGCGCTGTCGGACAGACCTTCACGCTCCTGGCCCAGTACCAGAACCATTTTGGCTGGCAGCTCAGCTTTCGCCAGCGGCGTGCCTTCATGGCTTGAAGTCGTCACGATGGTATAACCCGCTTTGCGGAAGGCTTCCAGACCGCTGGCAAAACTTTCACCGCTGATCGCCTGCACGTGCTCTGCACCACCTTCGGCAGTACGCACTGCCGCGCCCGACTCCAGCAGTGAAGCATCATTCACCAACAAGCCTTTGACACCGAAGTGTGCGCAGCTACGCATGATGCCACCGAGGTTGTGCGGGTTGCTGACATCTTCCAGCGCCAGCACGCAATCCTTGGTATCAGCTTTTTTCAGCCACTCAGAGACTTCCATGCCCATACGCTTCTTGATAATGAAGCACACGCCGCCGTGGTGTTCGGTGCCTGAAGCCTTAGTCAGCTCGGCATCATCCACCACGTGGTAGGCTTTACGGTTGGCCGCTAACCAGCGCAGCGTTTCGCGGAAGCGTGGCGTTACGCTCTGGATAAACCAGGCACGCACGATGCTCTCTGGACGGCTGGCAAACAGCGCCTGGCAGGCATTTTCACCGTAAACGCGCGTCTCTTCCTGACGCTGACGGCGAATCTGCTCGGGGTCGATGACCGGCTTGTTGCTGCCTGCCTCATCAATCTGGCTGTCGTCCGCTACCGGTGGGCGTGAAACGGTGCGCCACGGTGAATCACCGAAGCTGCGGTTGTCATCGCCACGATCGTCACGACGGCCAAAGCTGCGACCGCGCTCGCTGTTGCGTGCATCACGCGATGGCGTTCCGCGACCACCTGCACTGCTGCGACCACCTTCTTCATTATTACGTGCAGTACGAGGACCAGAACGACGATTATCTTCCTGGCGCGCAGCAGGACGGCCGCCTTTGCCGGTACGGGGATTTGGCTTTTGGCCTGCATCCTCATCACGTACATACATCACTTTTACCTTGCCGCTTTTGCCTTTAAATTCGTCGTTCATTTGTTCCTCCTGCATTGAGAGCGCGAAGATTACCTGATGTGCTGGAGCTTAGCTATCAACTATTGAACCTATTGGGCAATCCAGATTGAGCATAGCACTCAACCTTTTCATAATGTTCGGCAATCATAACATTTACAGGTCCGGTTTGAGGTGACGATGAATACTGTATGTGCCTCCTGTCAGGCAACTAACCGCGTTCCCGAGGAACGTATTGCCGATGGCGCCAAGTGTGGTCGCTGTGGCGACGAGCTTTTCAATGGTGAAGTCGTGAATGCTACCGCAGCCACGCTGGATAAATATTTGCAGGACGATCTGCCCGTGGTGATCGACTTCTGGGCGCCGTGGTGCGGCCCGTGCGTGAACTTCGCGCCTGTTTTTAAGGATGTCGCTGACGAACGCCGCGGTAAAGTGCGCTTTGTGAAAGTGAACACGGAAGCCGAACCGGCACTTAGCTCACGCTTCCGCATTCGCAGTATCCCGACCATTATGGTGTTCAAAAAGGGTGAGATGGTCGACATGTTAAACGGAGCAATGCCCAAAGCGCCGTTTAATGAGTGGCTCGACGAATCACTTTAAGCACCTCAGGCCAGCCCCTGTGCTGGCCTTGCTGTTAGCCTTCCATTAAACTGACGTTTTTTCCTGCCTGCGATTCTATGTCTGAAAATGCCGTTCTGCGCTTACGTGCGCAACGTTTAGCACGCGCTACGCGCCCGTTTCTTGCCCGTGGCAATCGCGTGTTGCGCTGCCAGCGTTGTCTGCTGCCGCAAAAAAACTGCCTGTGCGCCACGCTGCAGCCGCAGCAAGCACGCAGCCGTTTTTGTCTGGTGATGTTCGATACCGAGCCAATGAAACCCAGTAATACGGGGCGCCTGATTGCCGATATCCTGCCTGATACGCTGGCGTTTGGCTGGTCACGCACCGAACCTGATGACGCGATGCTCGCCGCAGTGAAAACTGACGAGTATCAGCCACTGGTGGTGTTTCCGGGCTCGTATGCCGATACAGGCAGGGAAGTGCTCACCACACCTCCGCTCACCGGCAAACCACCGCTATTTATTATGCTGGATGGCACCTGGACCGAAGCCCGCAAGATGTTCCGCAAAAGCCCCTGGCTGGATGCGTTCCCGGTGATGTCACTCAACGTTTCCACACCGTCGCGCTACACGCTGCGGGAAGCGCACGGCGAGGGCCAGCACTGTACCGCTGAAGTGGCCGCCGCGCTGCTGGAACAGACAGGAGATGTTGAAGCAGCAAGCGCGTTACAGCAGCATTTTGAGCATTTCCGTCACGCTTATCTGGCAGGCAAGCCGCATCATCCGGTGCACTATCAGGAAAGCGTGCTGTAGGGATCGCCTGATTTTTTAACTTGTCCGTTTGATTTATAGTCGCACATCGCCATGGAGTTGGCTCCCAACATAAGGATGATGCGCTATGAAAGTCTGGTGGCTTGTTGTGCTGCTGATAGCGGGCTGCAGCACGGCCCCGCAAACTGACCGCCCTTACCCACTGCAGTTACAATCCGTTAGCACACGCCCAGGTGGCATCATTAGCGTTGCTGAATTGCAGCCCGGTGATTTGCTGCTCTCCTCCGCCACCTCGCCTCAATCCTGGGGCATTCGCCTGATCAGCTTCAGCGGTGTCAGCCATGCCGCAATCTATCTGGGTGATCGGCAAGTGGCGGAAGCCGTGGGCAGTGGTGTCAAAATCATTCCGCTGCAACAGGCTATTGAGGAGAGTAATAATTTGTTGGTGCTACGCGTGCCCAGCCTCACTCAAGACCAAAGCTCGCTGTTGCGCGAATTTGCCCACCAGCAACAAGGCAAAAAATACAATTTCAAAGGTATCGTGATGTTCATGCCGTTTATGGTTTCGCGCCGCGTCTGCGAGCTGCCGCTGATGCATGAAAATCTACGCAGTGCCTGTCTCACTGCATTAGCGCGCGTGCAACTCGCCGACGTTGACGATCCTCAAGCCAATCGCTTCTTCTGCTCAGAATTCGTCATCGCAGGATATCGCCATGCAGGCGTCGAGCTACTTCAGGGACAAGCGAGCTGGGTCAGTCCGGCTGATCTCATGCATCTGCGTGATGGAGATGTCTCAGCATGGCATAGCGAGCAGAATATGCAGTACATCGGCCATTTAAAGCGCTGGAACCTTAAAGAGATCCTCAGCCTGCGATCGGCGAGTCGGCAAGCAGAGTAAAAAGCGTTTACAATCATGCCAATCTTGATGTCGGGAGCGGATGATGAGCCAACGCGGACTGGAAGCACTGTTACGACCTAAATCAATCGCGGTGATTGGTGCGTCAGTTACACCGGGGCGCGCCGGCTACTTTATGATGCGTAATTTGCTGGCAGGCGGATTTAGCGGTCCGGTGCTGCCGGTCACGCCGAAGTATAAAGCCGTGAGCGGTGTGCTGGCCTGGCCGGATATTGCCAGCCTGCCGTTCGCGCCCGATCTCGCCATTATCTGTACTCATGCCAAACGTAATCTGGAACTGCTGCAGCAGTTGGGTGAAAAAGGCTGCAAAGCCTGCATCATTCTCTCCGCGCCCGCCAGTCAGTTGGAAGAATTGAAAGCCTGTGCCAGCCAGTGGCAAATTCGCCTGCTCGGCCCGAACAGTCTGGGATTGCTGGCCCCCTGGCAAGGATTAAACGCCAGCTTCTCGCCGGTGCCGATCGCAAAAGGACGCATTGCCTTTATTTCTCAATCCGCTGCGGTCTCCAACACCATTCTTGATTGGGCTCAGCAGCGCAATCTCGGCTTCTCCTGGTTTATCGCTTTGGGCGACAGTCTGGATATTGATGTTGATGATTTGCTGGATTTCCTGGCGCGTGACGGCAAAACCAGCGCCATTTTGCTCTATCTTGAACATCTCAGTGATGCGCGCCGTTTTGTTTCGGCCTCTCGTAGCGCCTCACGCAATAAACCGATTCTGGTGATCAAAAGCGGTCGTAGCCACCAGGCACAGGCGATGATTGGCACACTCAGCGGGCTGGATGCCGCATGGGATGCCGCGATTCAGCGTGCCGGTTTGCTGCGTGTACAGGACACGCATGAACTGTTTTCAGCGGTGGAATCGCTGAGCCATATGCGCCCCTTGCGCGGTGATCGTTTAATGATCATCAGCAACGGCGCAGCCCCCGCAGCCTTAGCACTGGATGAGCTGTACGCGCGTAATGGCAAACTGGCTACGCTGAGTGATGAGACCTTACAAGCCTTAGCCACGTTGTTACCGGAAGGCGTTGGGCGCGGTAATCCGCTGGATCTCAAGGACGATGCCACACCAGCGCGCTATGTTGCCTGCATAGAACAACTACTGGATAGCCATGAACTCGATGCATTAATGATTATCCATGCCCCGAGCGCCGTGTCTCCCGCCAGTGAAACGGCCGAACAAATTATCGCGGCCGTGGCTAAACATCCGCGCGGCAAGCAGGTAACACTGCTCACTAACTGGTGTGGCGAATACTCGTCACAAGCCGCTCGTCGTGCTTTCACTCAGGCCGGAATCCCCACCTGGCGCACGCCAGAAGGCACTGTTACCGCGTTCATGCATCAGGTCGAATATCGCCGTAATCAGAAGCAACTGCGTGAAACACCCGCCTTGCCCATTGGCCTGACGCAAAACAGCGCACAGGCGCACCAGTTGATTCAACAAGCGCTGGATCAGGGCATTAACACCCTGGATACCCACGAAGTCCAGCCGGTGTTACAAGCCTATGGATTAGCAACGCTGCCGACCTGGATTGCGAGTGACAGTCGCGAAGCGGCCAGCATTGCCGACCAGATTGGTTACCCCGTGGCGCTCAAACTGCGTTCACCGGATATCCCACACAAGTCTGAAGTTCAGGGGGTAATGCTTTATCTGCGCAGCGCTGCGGAAGTTGAGCAAGCCGCTGAGGCGATTTTTGATCGTGTGCGCAATACACATCCACAAGCGCGTATCGATGGCTTACTGGTGCAAAGCATGGCAAACCGGGCCGGCGCACAAGAATTACGCGTGGTGGTGGAACAAGATCCGTTGTTTGGTCCGATTATCATGCTGGGTGAAGGTGGAGTGGAGTGGCAGCCGGATAGGCAGGCTGCAGTGGCATTACCCCCGTTGAATATGACGCTAGCGCGTTACCTGGTGATTCAGGCGATGAAGAGCGGCAAGGTGCGCAGTCGCAGTGCGTTGCGTCCACTGGATATTGCCGGGCTGAGCCAATTGCTGGTGCAGGTTTCTAACCTGGTGGTAGATTGCCCGGAGATCCAGCGGCTGGATATCCATCCGTTGCTGGCCTCCGCGAATGAATTCACCTTGCTGGATGTCACACTGCAGCTCGCGCCATTTACCGGTGATAACGAAGCACGCCTGGCGATTCGCCCTTATCCACACCACCTTGAAGAGCAGGTGCAGTTGAAAGATGGACAGCATTGCCTGTTCCGCCCGATCCTGCCGGAAGATGAACCGCAACTGCGCGCGTTTATCGCTCAGGTAACGAAAGAAGATCTCTATTATCGTTATTTCAGTGAGATCAATGAGTTCACGCATGAGGATCTCGCCAACATGACCCAAATCGACTATGACCGAGAGATGGCCATTGTTGCAGTACGACAGCACGACGGGAATGACGAGATTATTGGTGTGACGCGTGCGATCTCGGATGCCGATAACATTGATGCGGAGTTTTCGGTGCTGGTGCGCTCCGATCTGAAAGGACTCGGGATGGGCAGACGATTGCTGGAAAAGATGATCCGCTACACGCGCGATCATGGTCTGCAACAATTGAACGGTATCACCATGCCACACAACACCGGCATGATTACGCTGGCACGAAAACTTAATTTTCGTGTGAATATTCAATTGGATGATGGCATTGTCAGCCTGAATTTACCGCTCGGTGAGGCGTGATGATATCCTGTACAGAAAGGTAAAAATCCTCCTTATCAGGCCGGTTGGTGTTATTATTTACCGTTAGGATCATGATTTGATGGCAAAAGGCCATGCAATGAACAGAGAAGAAGTGCACTGTGATGTTGTCTAAATTTAAACGCAATAAACACCAACAACACCTCGCACAGCTGCCTAAACTGTCACAATCCGTGTCGGATGTGACCACGCTTTACTCGCCTGCCGAGTTCCGTGAGACCCTGCTGACGAAAATCGCTGCGGCTGAAAAACGCATCTGCATCGCCGCGCTCTATCTCGAGAACGACGACGGCGGGCGTGGCATCATGCAGGCGCTCTATGCTGCGCGTCAGGCACGTCCGGAGCTGGATATCAGCATTCTGGTGGATTGGCATCGCGCGCAGCGTGGCCGAATTGGCGCCGCTCGTGGACTGACCAACGCAGACTGGTATTGCGAGATGGCAGCACAGCATCCCGATATCGCTATTCCAGTGTATGGCATTCCCGTTAACACGCGTGAAGCACTTGGCGTACTGCATCTGAAAGGCTTCATCATTGATGACACCTTGCTGTACAGCGGTGCCAGCCTGAATGATGTTTATCTGCATCAGCATGATAAATATCGCTATGATCGCTATCAGTTAATCCGTAATCCACAATTGGCGGACACCATGTACGCGTGGATTTGCGAAAATCTCAAGCAGTCCGATGCGGTTAATCGCCTTGACCAGACTGAGCGTCCATCCAGCCCTGAAATTAAAAACGAAACACGCCAGTTCCGTCAGGATTTGCGCAGTTTTAATTACCAGTTCGCGGGGAATGCTGACAATGAGTCACTGGCGGTCACGCCGCTGGTGGGCCTTGGCAAACGCAGTCTGCTCAATAAAACCATCTTCCATTTGATGCCGTGCGCCGAGCGTAAACTTACGCTGTGCACGCCTTACTTCAACCTGCCTGCGATCCTGGTGCGTAATCTGATTCATCTGCTGCGTCAGGGTAAAGAGGTGGAGATCATCGTGGGCGATAAAACCGCCAACGATTTCTACATCCCGCCTGAGCAGCCGTTTAAAATCATCGGCGCACTGCCCTATCTGTATGAGATCAACCTGCGACGCTTTCTGAGCCGTTTGCAGTATTACGTCAATAACGGCCAGTTGACCGTGCGTCTGTGGAAAGACGGCGAAAACAGTTATCACCTGAAAGGTATTTGGGTGGATGACGAGTGGATGATGATTACCGGCAATAACCTTAATCCGCGCGCCTGGCGACTGGATTTGGAAAATGCGGTGCTGATCCACGATCCTAAGAATGAGCTGGCAGAACAGCGCGAGAAAGAGTTGGCGTTGATTCGTGAACATACCACGACGGTTCAGCACTTCCGCGAATTAGAGAGTATTTCTGACTATCCGGCGAAAGTACGTAAGTTAATCCGTCGTCTACGCCGTATCCGTATTGACCGTCTTATCAGTCGTTTACTCTAGCCGATGCGTGCGCTCATCCTCTGCGTAGTTTTACTTTGTAGTGGATGTGCGCATGTGGCACAAGATAACTGGACCGGTAAGGACAAAGCCGAACACTTCTTCTCTTCTGCCGTGCTAGCCGCTGCCGGCAGCGAAATCTCCCAACACCAGCATCAAAGCCGTGGACAAAATTTACGTTTTGGCTTTTTGTTCTCGCTGAGTTTTGGCGTAGGAAAAGAGTTATATGACAGCCGCTCTTCGGGGAGCGGCTGGAGTTGGAAAGATCTCAGCTATGACGTGGCGGGAGCGGCCACTGGCGTTGCCCTGTGGAATTTAAGCCAATAATCACAGTGTAATGCCCTTCCCTTTGCGATGGAGCATCAGGGAAATAACGAAGGCCAATGCCCCCATCGCCGACACATACCAGAAGAAACTGGTTTCAATCCCCTCTTTCTTCAGCAGTAAAGCGACATACTCGGCCGAACCACCAAAGATCGCATTAGCCACCGCATAAGATAAGCCGACGCCTAGCGCGCGCACTTCTGGTGGGAACATTTCTGCTTTCAGAATGCCGCTGATAGCGGTATAGAAACTGGTGATAATCAGCGCCAGCATAATCAACGCAAATGCAGCCCAACTGCTCTGCACATTTTGCAGCATCATCAGGATCGGTACGGTACAGATCGCTGCCCCCGCACCAAAGATCATCATCGAAGATCGACGACCGATCTTATCTGACAGCGCCCCGACGATCGGCTGAATCAGCATGAAGACGAATAATGCGGCTGTCATCAATCCACTGGCGCTGCGTGCATCCATCCCCGCCGTATTGACCAGATACTTTTGCATATAGGTGGTGAAGGTATAGAAGCTCAGTGAACCGCCGGCAGTAAAGCCCAATACCATCAGAAACGCGCGTGAGTGATTGCGCAGCAAACCCATAACGCTGCCCGCATCTTTATGTTCACGATTCTTTTTCTCGGAGGTTTCATTCAGTGAGCGACGCAGCCACAGTGCGACAACGGCCAGCACGGCACCAAGGAAGAAAGGGATGCGCCAGCCCCAGTTGCGCAACTCTTCGTCGCTGAGGATCTGTTGCAGCACCACTACGGTGAGCACGGCTAACAGCTGGCCGCCAATCAGTGTCACGTACTGGAATGAAGCATAAAAACCTTTACGCCCTTCTAAAGCGACTTCACTCATATAAGTGGCGCTGGTGCCATACTCTCCGCCCACTGACAACCCTTGAAACATACGCGCCAGCAGCAGGATCACTGGTGCCGCCACGCCAATTTCGCCGTATCCTGGCAGGCAAGCGATAACCAGGGATCCTAAACACATCATGCAGACAGAAATCAGCATTGAGTTTTTACGTCCATGGCGATCGGCTATATAGCCAAATAACCAGCCACCAATCGGACGCATCAAAAATCCAGCGGCGAATACGCCTGCGGTTTGCAGTAACTGCGTGGTGGTATCACCTGCGGGGAAGAATACATGCGCGAAATAGAGTGAGAAAAAGGAGTAAACGTAAAAGTCGAACCATTCGACCAGATTGCCTGATGATGCGCCCACAATCGCCCAGATGCGCTGTTTGCTGTTTATCGTTGATTCAGATGGTGCCACTTTTTGTTGTAGTGAGTCGGTCATGTCTTACCTCATTTCCTTGCGATAAATTAATGCCAAAGGATTCAGTAAAGCACGTGTTGGGCGGTTTCGGGAATTGGATGACGTTGAAGGTGCTAATTTGTGATTAGTAAGGGATTTTGGGGTGAAATTAGGACGATTTTTCAGTACTGGTTGAAGGATTCAAAGATGAATCCTGTACCTAAAATCGCGCTGTGGCGGCGTGGTGTCAAAGGTGAAGAGGCTGATTTACTGGATGGATATGTGATTGCGCTGGCCAGCGATGAGAAATTAACGATCGGCTGCCTTATTCCTGATATTAATCAGCCGGTTATCGTGTCTTATTTTATCGAAAACTGGCTGAAAAAGGGCCGGTAAGCGGGGCAATTTTTGCGGGACTGGCTGAATTTCAGACTTAAAATCTCCTGGCTACAGACGTAAAAAAACCCTGAACTTTCGTTCAGGGTTTCTTCACTTGTTTGATGCCTGGCAGTTCCCTAC
>NZ_JBGMNK010000016.1:0-102319 GCF_051336905.1 Pantoea sp. C8B4 | reverse complement strand
GGTCGTTAGCTCAGTTGGTAGAGCAGTTGACTTTTAATCAATTGGTCGCAGGTTCGAATCCTGCACGACCCACCATCTTAACCTGCTGTATGTTAGATGTTTTCTTCAGAAGCTTCACAATCTTGATGGGTCGTTAGCTCAGTTGGTAGAGCAGTTGACTTTTAATCAATTGGTCGCAGGTTCGAATCCTGCACGACCCACCATCAAGTTTAAAGTTGTAAGCCGCTCCTCGAGCGGGTCGTTAGCTCAGTTGGTAGAGCAGTTGACTTTTAATCAATTGGTCGCAGGTTCGAATCCTGCACGACCCACCACTATGTAGAAAGGCGCCCTAAAGGCGCCTTTTTGCTTTTCTGCATTTCTCAAATCTGCGCTGTTCAAAAAATTTAGCTGAATTTGCTGTGAGTCAGAAGCGTCAGTCTTTCCGGGGGGGAGGATGGCGAAGGGACCTCATACAGAATCCATGTTTGGTGGGATTGCTGTGGGTCTGTGCGTCAGCCCGTCAAGGCGGGACGGATCGCGAAGGAATCTCACATCCCTGTGGATCGGCCTCGCCATCCATGGCTCGGACGCTTCGCTCTTCCGCTCCCGCCTTGACTGGCTTATGAGGCTTAATCGTTGCTTCCTAAAAAGCGCACAGATCCGGCATGAAGGCGGCAATAAGGGGCGGTGGAGTAAAGCTTGTGGCGCAGGGATGCGCCGCCAGAGCCTACAGGGATGTATTTACGGCGTCTTTACGCAACCGCCCCTTATTGCCGACTGGAACGCACTGTCGTTGTTTACTAGCAGCTAGAATGCACGACAGATGACCCCATTCCCAAAACGTACGCACAGTCATGCCTTTTTCTTTTTGTCAGCCGATTTATCAGGCGTCAAACTCTTCCAGATATGCAATACCGCATAGCTGCGCCACGGGCGCCAAACCTGCGATAACTGCTCTGCCACTTTGGCACTCACCCCACCCAGATTATTACGAATCGCAATATCCTCTTTAGGGAACGCATCCGGCCAGCGCAGGGCGCGCATGGCAATATAACTCGCCGTCCACGGCCCTACGCCCTTTAATGCCAGCAACTGCTGCTGAACCACATCAGGATTCACTGCGCCGTTAAAACGCAACGCACCGGAGGCGCATGCCTGTGCCAGCGCCTGAATCGCCTGCGAGCGAGCGCTCACAATGCCGAGACTGGCGATATCATCAATAGTTGCGCTAGCGAGCGATTCCGCCGTCGGGGGCAGCCGGGAGAGTTCAGGCCAGGGCGTTGCTAAAGGCTCGCCGAAACGCTGCGCCACGCGACTGCTCAGCGTGGTGGCCGCTTTCACCGTCACCTGCTGGCCAAGAATTGCGCGCACCCCCAACTCAAAGCCGTCAAACGCCCCAGGAACGCGTAATCCAGGATAACGCGCCAGACTCTCAGCTAACAACGGATCCTGGCTTAGCTGCTCGCTGATGCGCTGTGGCTGGGCATCCAAATCAAATAGGTCACGCAGGCGACGCAGCAGAGCAGGCAAAACCGGCGTTAAGGTGGTGGTGAACTGCACCTTGAGCGCCTGTTTTTCCGGTAAATGGCTGACACGCACCCATCCCCGACAGTTTCCCAGCGCCACGGTACGGTGATAAGCCCCTTCACTAACCCACTCGGCCTCTTTCATCACGCGCTGCTGAAGAAAATCCAGGATGGCATCCCAGTCATAAGGGGGACGATAACTCAGACGCAGTTCCGCGCTCTCCTGCACGGTGGTCACGCTCTCCGGCTGACTCTGCTTGCGCAGACGCGAAGGCGTCATACGGTAGCGTGCCTGAAACACATCATTAAAGCGGCGCAAACTGCGAAAGCCGCTGGCGTAGGCGATTTCGGTGACGGGCAACGAAGTCTCCGTCAGGAGTTGCTTCGCCAGCAGCATGCGCCGCGTTTGGCGCAGCTCCAGCGGTGAAACGCCCAGCTCCTGCTGGATCACTCGGCGTAGCTGGCGTTCACTCAGGTCAAACTCGCTGGCAATATCGGCCAGCGTCTCTTGTTCCTCCAGCAAGCCCTCTTCAATACGACGAATCAAGCGATCGGCGATGCGGTGATGGCTATCGACCGGGGCGAAGCCCGGAGCCAGTTCAGGACGACAGCGCAGGCACGGTCTGAAATGCGCTTTCTCGGCGGCTTCGGCGCTGTTAAAAAACAGACAGTTCTTCTGCATCGGCGCTTTCACCGGACAAATGGGCCGACAGTAAATGCCGGTTGAGGTCACGCCAACAAAGAACACGCCGTCGAAACGACTGTCGCGCGAGGTCAGCGCCTGGTATGCAATCTCGGGATCAAACATCATCGTCTCCAGCTAATAAACCGGCTATACCTTTCTTGCTTTAAAGCGCAGAAGCGCTGGCTGCTCTCGTTCATCCGAATCACGTACTTGATAAAGTGCATCGGGATGATGAACTTCCTAAGGAAGGTTCCCCTGCGGGCCAGTGCTATTCGAATCGGCTGTTCGAAGAGTCTCTCGTTTGCCGCCTTTCTGCGCCTTGCATTATTTTGGGTATCGTCGCGCAAGTGGCAAAGCAAAACTCGCTGCTTTCGGACAGCTAACCAGTTTATGCTCATGACCGAAAACAGCCAGTTTATCGCGGCAGAAGTGCGATAATGACACACTGATTTATGCCGGAGGTGCCTTATGTATCATGCCAAAATCATTCCAACGCCAGTGGGTGAGCTGACGTTGATTGCGACCGATAATGGGTTATCAGCGATTCTTTGGGAAAACGAAGGCTCGCAACGTGTGCCGCTGAAACCCATCAGCCGTAACGATCAGCATCCGATTCTGTGTGAGGCCGAGCGCCAGCTGCGCGAATATTTCGCCGGAGAGCGCCAGCAGTTCGACATGCCTTACGACACGGTCGGCACTGAATTCCAGAAAAAAGTCTGGCAAGCGCTGCTCACTATTCCGTTTGGTGAAACCCGTAGCTATCAGCAAATCGCGGAACAGATCGGCAACCCGAAAGCCATGCGCGCGGTAGGGGCGGCCAACGGTAAAAATCCTCTGTCGATCATGGCGCCCTGCCATCGGGTGATTGGCAGCAACGGTAAGCTCACCGGCTTCGCGGGCGGTCTGGCGGTGAAAGCTTTCTTGCTGGAACTGGAAAACCCGCAGAAATCGTTAGGTGGCTTGTAAACCGGGTAAAAAAGAGACGACACTCTCGCGCATTTCCGCTATCGTGTTTAGCATATAAAACGCAATGGCGGTTTTGATGCCGCATCATCGCTGTAACAGGCGATTTTGTTAAATTGAGAAAACGAGAGCCGTGTCATGAGTCTGATGTTCGATCCTGAAAGCGCGATTTATCCCTTTCCGCCGAAACCGGCGCGTCTCAGCCAGGATGAAAAATCCCATTACATCTCTGAAATCAAACGCTTATTAAAAGAGCGCGATGCGGTGCTGGTCGCGCACTATTATACCGATCCTGAAATTCAGGCGCTGGCGGAAGAGACCGGCGGCTGTGTCTCGGACTCACTGGAAATGGCGCGTTTCGGCAGCACCCATCCGGCGAAAACGCTACTGGTGGCGGGCGTGCGTTTTATGGGGGAAACCGCAAAAATCCTCAGCCCGGAAAAAACGGTGTTGATGCCGACACTGCATGCAGAGTGTTCGCTGGATCTCGGCTGTCCGATCGACGAGTTCAATCGCTTCTGTGATGAACATCCGGATCGCACCGTGGTGGTGTACGCCAACACCTCAGCCGCCGTCAAAGCGCGCGCAGACTGGGTCGTCACCTCCAGCATTGCGGTTGAACTGATCGAGCATCTCGACAGCCTGGGCGAAAAAATCATCTGGGCGCCGGATCGTCATCTGGGCCGTTACGTCACCCAACAGACCAAAGCGGACGTACTGTGCTGGCAGGGCGCGTGCATCGTGCATGATGAGTTCAAAACCCAGGCCTTACAGCGCATGAAGACGCTCTATCCAGAAGCGGCGATCCTCGTGCATCCGGAATCCCCGCAGGCGATCGTCGATCTGGCAGATGCAGTGGGCTCCACCAGCCAGTTGATTCAGGCGGCGAAAAACCTGCCACATCCGCAAATGATCGTTGCCACCGATCGCGGCATCTTCTACAAAATGCAGCAGGCGGTGCCGGATAAAGAGTTGCTGGAAGCACCAACCGCAGGCGAGGGCGCGACCTGCCGCAGCTGTGCGCACTGTCCGTGGATGGCGATGAATGGCCTGAAAGCGATTGCGGAAGGGCTGGAGCACGGCGGTAGCGAGCATGAAATTCATGTCGATGACGCGCTGCGTGAAGCCGCATTGATACCGCTAAATCGCATGCTAGACTTTGCAGCACAACTCAAACTCAAGGTGAAAGGGAACGCCTGAGGCGGCTTTCATACAGGTGCAGATCATGGACTTCTTCAGCACACAAAATATTTTGGTTCACATTCCTATCGGCGTTGGGGGCTATGACCTCTCATGGATCGAAGCGGTGGGCACGCTTGCGGGCTTGCTGTGCATCTGGCTTGCCAGCCTGGAGAAGATCATCAACTACTTCTTCGGGCTGATTAACGTCACCTTGTTTGCGGTGATCTTCTTCCAGATTCAGCTGTATGCCAGCTTAATGCTGCAGCTGTTCTTCTTTGTCGCCAATGTTTACGGCTGGTACGCGTGGAGTCGACAAAACACCGCCAACGAAGCCGCACTGAAGATTCGCTGGCTGCCGTTGCCGAAAGCCCTCGGCTGGGGCGCGGCGTGCGTCATCGCCATTGCGCTGATGACGCTGTATATCGATCCGGTCTTCGCGTTTCTGACCAAAACCGCCGTCGGTATCATGCAAAGTTTCGGCCTGAACGTGACGATGCCACAACTGCAGCCGGATGCGTTCCCGTTCTGGGATTCCTGCATGATGGTGTTGTCGATTGTGGCGATGATTCTGATGACGCGAAAATACGTCGAGAACTGGCTACTGTGGGTGGTGATCAACGTGATTAGCGTGTTGATCTTTGCCCGCCAGGGTGTTTACGCGATGTCGCTGGAGTACGTGATTCTGACGTTGATTGCACTTAACGGTTCACGCTTGTGGATGCAAAGCGCGCGCGAACATGGGTCGCGCGCGCTGTCGAATCAATGAAGGTGATGGGCGTGGCCATCCAGCGTGAGGTGTTCATGTGAGTGATGATGCGAGCTCTGTTCTGCGCAGAGTTCGCAATCATGGCCAGTACAAGGCTGATATTCCATTTGCACGGTGGCGTGCGCAATCTGATAGTGCTCATGCAAATACTGATGAATACGCACCAGCAACCCATCATGATCATAAGGTGGGATCACCTGCACATGTAATGTCAGCACCGGCTTCTCTCCCACTTGCCATACATGCACATGATGCACGTTACGCACTTCCGCGATGTTGCGTGTCAGTTCGCGCGCCAGTTTATCCACGTTAATGCCGCTTGGCGCGCCCTCCAGCAGCTCATGCAGACTTTCCCGCAGCAACGACCACGCGCTGCGAACCACCAACAGTGAAACCAGCAGCGAGAGAATCGGGTCAATCGGCGTCCAGCCGGTGAGCATGATGATAATGGCGGCGGCAATCGCGCCGACGGAGCCGAGCAGATCACCCAACACATGCAGTGCTGCCGCGCGCACGTTGAGATTTTTCTCTTCACTGCCACGATGTAACAGCCAGAAAGAGAGCAGATTGGCCAGCAGGCCGGCAATGGCGATGCCGAGCATCAACCCACCCTGGATAGGTTGTGGCTGATAGAAGCGGCGCAGTGCTTCCCAGACAATCAATACGGTAATCACCAACAGCGCGATAGCATTCGCAAAGGCGGCAAGTGTGGTGAGGCGCAGCAAGCCAAAGGTGTGACGGGCGCTGGGTTTGCGCTGGGCAAACTGCACCGCCAGCAAAGCCATCAACAGCGCGGCGGCGTCAGTGAGCATATGTCCGGCATCTGCCAGCAGCGCCAGCGAACCCGACACCACGCCGCCAATCACTTCGGCAACCATAAACAGCGCGGTGACGCCGAACGCCGCCGCCAGACGCGTACGATTGCCGTTATGCGCGCCGTGAGAATGAGTGTGTGCCATAACTTTCCAGTTGTTCGAGTAACCTGTTCGTTAATGATATCAGTAAATTGAACGCATCATCGTCCAGACGCTGCTGTTTTGCCTGATCAGTCAGTTGCTGGCAATATTCGGCAATCTCATCCATGCCCAGCAACAGCCAGCTGCCTTTCATGCGATGGGCGGCACGCTCGACAGCGGACCAGTCAGGCTGGAGGCTCGCGGCCAGCAGCGCATCGCGATCCTGCTGCAGCGTGCGTTGCAGTGTCTGGCAAATCCGCGGGATAAAGGCCTCATTGTGCTGTGCCAGAATCAATAAACTGTCAGGTAATTGACGGAGAGGATCGCGCACCGTCCGTGCCAGCAATGCAGCCAAATGATCGAGCTCAATCGGTTTCAACAACAGCGCTTCGTCCTCTTGCAACGCGATCTTCAGCAGTTGCACATCGGCAGAACAGAGCACGCGCAGTGCCGGCTTGCTGCGGCGCTGCTGACGGCGACGTAAAATGCGCAGCAGTGTTAATCCATCCGGGCGCGGCATCATCTGGTCAATCAACAGCACATCAAACGGCTGAAGCGCATCGGCGCGCAACAGGCTGCGCCCCTCTTCGAACACCTGCGCCGTGATAGCGAATTGAGCCAGCTGCTGCTGCAATACCAACAGATTGGTGGGATGGTCATCGACAATCGCCACGCGCAGGTGCGGATAGCGCGGCCAGGCAGCATGGCGTTCGGTGGGCGCATCCTCACAAATGTCGAGCGGTAATATCACCTCCACCGTGGTGCCTTGCTCCGGTGCAGAAGTCAACGTTAACTGGCCGCCCATACGTTGCACTATCTCGCGGCAGATAAACAAACCCAGCCCGCTGCCCTGCACCGCATGGCTTTTGCCGGACGGAGCCTGATACCAGGGTTCAAACAGCTGAGCCTGTTCACTGAGTGGAATGCCGCTGCCGCTGTCGGCGACCGTGAACTGAATCTGATCCGTCACGGCGAGCGACAGCCGGACCTCGCCCTGACGCGTGAACTTCAGCGCGTTGGCCACCAGATTGTTCACCACCTGCTGCAAGCGATCGCCATCCAGCATCACGCGCGTCGGCAAGGGCGTGAGCGCCTCAACCAACAATATCGGACCGGATTCACGCATCAAAGGGTGATAGAACTGCTGCTGTTGCTGCAGCCAATCTGCCAGATTGAGAGGATGCGGTGCGAGGCGAAAACTCTGATTCTCAATACGCGCATGGTCTTGCAGGTCGTTCAGCAGCGCCATCAGCGAGCGCGCACTGCTGTGCATCAGTGTCAAACGTTCGCTGGGATGCTGCTGCTGTTCGAGTTCCAGCAGGCCCAGAATCGCCTGCATTGGCGTGCGCAATTCGTGGCTGGCGGTGGCGAGGAACTGACTTTTGGCGGCGTTAGCGCGCTCTGCCTGTTCACGCTGCAGGCGATCGCGCCGCTGTTGCAGGTAGCGGCGCAGCAGCAGCACTAACAGCAGCACAATGATCATCCCGGCAGCCATCAAAATCATTAGCGGCACATTGCGCATCGCCATACTGGTGCCGGGCTGGGGGGGCTGTGACCAGTTAATGCGCATCTGATTGAGCGTATCCGGTGGGATTTGCTGCAGTGCATGGTCCAGCAGCGCCTGGAGTTGCGGCTGATCCTGGCTCACCTGGGGCGCCAGTGGCCAGGCAACATCGCTGGCGGCAAAGGCTAAATGGACACGATTATCCGCGTGGCTGGCCATGCGCCAGCGTGCAGACAGCACATTATCCACCAGCGCATCAATCTGACCATTGTTCAGAGCTTGCCAAAGTTGCGCACGGTCATCGAACAGTTGGGGCGTGATGTCTTCAGGCAGCAAGCGTTGCGCCAGATCGGCTCGCAGTACGCCCACACGCTGCTTTTGCAGAGAGGGCCAACTCATCGGCTGCTGCGTGTTAAGCGTGTAGATCCCCCAAATTGCACGCCATACCGGCAGTGTGTTGCTGCTGGCATCGTCGCCATTCAAAGGCTGTAACAGATTGAGCATCACCTGATGTTGTTGCATCAGCGTCTGCGCCTGTTGTGGATTGTTTACCCAGTGCGGCGTAAAGCGCAATCCGGTGCTTTGGCTTAACGCATTAAGCAGATCAATGCCAAAACCGCGCGCATTGCCGTTGCCATCGCGATAGCTCCAGGGGGCGTTATCCACTTCTGCGGCATAAGGAATCTCACTGTGTGCGGCCAGCCACTGCTTCTCGGCAGCCGACAGCATCAACGTTTGCGTATCCTGATAGCGCAGCAATGGCGGACTCCAGCGCTGTTGCACGCGATTACTGAACTCTGCGGGCAGCAGACGTAACTGAGTATTGAGCCAGTGAATCAGCGTGGGATCGCGCGCCAGCGCCCGTAGCGACAGTTCACCGGCGCCGGGATCGGCGGTGATCTGGTAAATCTGTCCCTGCTGCAGCTGGTTAAGCAGAAATCCGGCGCTGGTTTCATCCGCGACCAGATAGTCACTTTGCTGATTGAGCAGCGCATACAGCGCCTGCAAATCGCCGGGCAGGCTGTGCCAGCGATGGTTTTGCACAAAGGCATCAGGCAGTTGCGCCAGTGTCGCTTGCGCGATGGTGAGCTGGGCGTTTTCACTGTTGAACATCACCGCGCGTTGATTATCACGATTGCGGTAGATGCGGATCGGGCTGTTAACCCAACTGTCGCTAACCAGGATGTTTTCCGGCAACTGCGCATGTTCGTTGCTCAGCACCAAATCGACGTCACCGCGCTCAAGTGCTGCCAACTGCTGGGCGCGATCGGCGTAACTTTGCAGGCTAAAGTGCGTGCCGGTCAATTGGCTCAGCGCGCTGAGGTAATCGGCATCAATGCCCCAGATACGATTGCCAATTTGCATCGCCCAGGGCGCGCTGTTTTGCGCCGGCACGGCAACGCGTAAGGTGGGTTGCGGCCATGGCTCAACATGCGGTGCAGGCATCATGGCGGGGAGCATCACGCTGCTGGCAGGCTGTAGGTCGGCTCGCACTGTAAAGCTAATCAGCAGCAGACACAGCCAGAGAATGGCTTTCACTGTTGGGCTTTCCACAGTTCAGCCAGTTCCACCACTGACTGCACGCCGGTTTTCTCCAGAATATTTTTCTTGTGGGTGCTGACGGTTTTATTGCTGATATGCAGCTGTTCACCAATCTGCAAATTCGAGAGGCCGCGCACCAGTAGTGCGACTATTTGCTGCTCTTTCTCGGTGAGCGGCAGTTCGATACGTTCAGGCAGCGGTGGAAACGCCTGCTGTCCGCCAAGCACGGCCAGAATCGCACTGAGCAACTGCGCCATGCTTTGACTCTTCACCACATAGCCCGCCGCACCGAGCGAAACGGCGCTGAGTAACGTGTGGCGACTCTGCTGCGCGGAGTAAATCAATACCGGGCAGTGCGGATCGCGGGCGCGCAGACGGCGCAACAGTTCGAGGCCGTCACTGTCTGGCAGGCCGATATCGAGCACAATAAGATCAAATTGATGCTGCTGTAAAAGCTGACGCGCCTCAGCTTCGGTCGCGGCGGCGTGCAGTTTTACCGGGATAGGGGAGTGAATACAGGCCGCTTCCAGCGCGACTTCGACTAAAGGATGATCATCAATAAGCAGCAGTGAAGCCATGAAACAGTTCCTCTGAATTTCATGGCTTCAGCATAGCGGAAAAGCCTGCTCGGAAATAGAAAGGGAGAGCCAATGCTCTCCCTTATGTGATCGGATAACCCGTTATTGGGTCGTGCCGTCCGTTTTGTGTTTCACATGGCCGCCACCTTTTTTAGTATCGACCTTTTTATTCATATCCGGACATTTACCGTCTTTACACATAGAATTTTTGTGCATCTGTTCAGCTGACATGTTGCCAGTGCTGGTGCCAGACGTCGCAGTGCCGTTGGTGTTCATGCTGCCATTGTTAATTTTGCTATTGTCCACATTATTGGGTGGCAGATTCTGTTTCGCGCCGCCTGCCGCCGCGCCAGCTTCTGCTGAGGCATTCGCGTCACCGTTATTACTGTCCGCAGCCATTGCCGCGCCGCTGCCCAGGGTCATCGCTGCCGTCAGAAAGATAATTGCAAACTTATTCATCATTATGCTCCTTTAATCGATGGAGAGTTGCCGTCAAACACCACGGGTGTTGAGTGCCGAAAATAACGTACCGTGACGGAATAAAATTCCATCTTTAACGCTTCGCTTAAAAATTAAATATCGCAAGAACATCATTCCTCAGTGCTTACGTTTAAAAAGCTTAGTCCATGGGTGTATAAATGCAAATTTCACAGAAGCATTTACGCGAGCGTGGAATTTACACCCGCAGCCTGAAGGGATACATTTAACGGGTTGCGCCCGGCGTACGCGGGGCCAGAAATTTGAATGGAATTATGTATGGATTATCAGAACGACGATTTACGCATCAGAGAAATCAAAGAATTATTACCGCCTGTTGCTTTGCTCGAAAAATTCCCCGCTACCGATAAAGCCGCTGAAACTGTTGCGCAGGCACGTCAGGCGATTCACCGTATTCTGCACGGCCAGGACGATCGTCTGCTGGTGGTGATCGGTCCCTGCTCGATCCACGATACCGAAGCCGCTAAAGAATACGCGAGCCGTCTGCTGACGCTGCGTGACGAGTTGAAAGGCGAGCTCGAAGTGGTGATGCGTGTCTATTTCGAAAAACCGCGCACGACCGTGGGTTGGAAAGGGCTGATCAACGATCCGTTTATGGATGGCAGTTTCCAGATCAACGATGGCCTGCGTCTGGCGCGTAAGCTGCTGGTGGACATCAACGACATCGGTTTACCTGCGGCAGGCGAGTTCCTGGATATGATCACGCCACAATATATGGCGGATCTGATGAGCTGGGGCGCAATTGGTGCGCGTACCACCGAATCCCAGGTGCACCGTGAACTCTCTTCCGGTTTATCTTGCCCGGTCGGCTTCAAAAATGGCACGGATGGCACCATCAAAGTGGCCATCGACGCTATCGGTGCTGCCAGCGCACCACACTGCTTCCTCTCCGTCACCAAATTCGGTCATTCGGCGATTGTCGAAACCAGCGGTAACGAAGATTGCCATATCATTCTGCGCGGCGGCAAAGAGCCGAACTACAGTGCAGAACACGTGGCAGCGGTGAAAACCGGTCTGGAGAAAGCGGGCTTGCGTCCGCAGGTGATGATCGACTTTAGCCATGCCAACAGCAGCAAGCAGTTCCAGCGTCAGATGGTCGTCGCTGATGATGTGGCGCAGCAGATCGCGGGCGGTGAGCAGGCGATTACCGGCGTGATGATTGAGAGTCATCTGGTGGAAGGGAATCAGAGCCTCGACAGCGGTAAACCGCTGGTGTACGGCCAGAGCGTGACCGATGCTTGTATTGGTTGGGACGATACCGAGAAAGCGTTGCGCCAACTGGCGCAGGCAATCAAACAGCGCCGCGGCTAATCGCTTAACGCACAATAAAAAAGGCCAGACTCGCGTCTGGCCTTTTTGTTTTTCAGCCGGGAATTACTTGGCTTTACCCTGGTTAGCAACGGCTGCAGCTTTCGCGGCAATCTCGTCTGCATCACCCAGGTAGTAACGCTTCAGCGGTTTGAAGTTCTCGTCGAACTCATACACCAACGGCACGCCAGTTGGGATGTTCAGCTCGAGGATTTCATCTTCGCTCAGGTTATCAAGATATTTTACCAGTGCACGCAGTGAGTTACCGTGTGCAGCAATAATCACTTTCTCACCGCTTTTGATGCGCGGCAGAATGCTTTCATTCCAGTAAGGAATAACACGTTCGATGGTCAGCGCCAGGCTTTCGGTGGTTGGCAGCTGTGCATCGGTCAGTGATGCGTAACGTGGGTCGTGGCCCGGGAAACGCTCATCCGCACGATCCAGTTCTGGTGGGGTGATGGCAAAGCCACGACGCCACTGTTTAACTTGCTCGTCACCATATTTGGCAGCGGTTTCAGCTTTATCCAGACCCTGCAGCGCACCGTAGTGACGCTCGTTCAGACGCCAGGTTTTCTCAACCGGCAGCCACGCCTGATCCAGCTCATCCAGCACGTTCCACAGGGTGTGGATGGCACGTTTCAGCACGGAGGTATAGGCGAAATCAAACACGAAACCTTCTTTCTTCAGCAGCTGACCGGCTGCTTTGGCTTCGGTGCGACCTTTGTCTGACAGATCCACGTCATACCATCCGGTGAAGCGGTTTTCCTGGTTCCACTGGCTTTCGCCGTGTCGCACCAGAACCAGCTTAGTTACGGCCATAGCTTAACTCCTTAATGCTTGATGTTTCGATGATTATAGAAACCGGCTGCGGCCACCTGAAAAGCGGCACACTGATAGCGCCATACCATAGCGGAAAACAACGCACGGCGTAAGCCTGTCGCTAACGCAGTGCGCGTTTTTCATCCGCTGGCTTACTGCGGTGTGAAGCGATAACGCGTCACAGACTGCCAGCGGTCGCCGGGTTGCAGCCAGCAATCAGGCTGCGGCCATTCGGTATGGTTGGGCGAATCCGGTAAAAATTCACTCTCCAACGCGATGCCCTGGAAAGCAGTATAGCTGCCCTGTTCACGGGCGCGTGTTCCATCCAAATAGTTGCCGGAGTAGAACTGCAACGCCGGTGCGGCGGTAAACACGGTCAGCGCCAGTTTGCCATCGGCCGACCACAGTTCGGCGGCGGGTTGGCTGCTGTCGCCCGCGGTGTGAAGCAGAAATGCATGGTCATAGCCTTTCACCGCTTTTTGATCGTCATCGGCGAGGAAGTCATCCATCACGCGCTTCGGCTGCGTAAAATCGAAGCTGGTGCCAGACACGGCTTTCAATGGCGCGTTAGGAATGCCTTCGCTGTTGACCGGTAAGTAACGATCCGCATGCAGTTGTAAGCGATGCTGGCGCGCATCGCCATGATGCGCATCAAGATTAAAGTAAGCATGGTTGGTCAGGTTCACCGGGCAAGGCTTATCGGTCTTCGCCTCATAGCGGATCGACAGGCAGTTATCATCGTCAAGATGGTAAACCACGTCGGCAATCAGATTGCCGGGGAAGCCCTGATCGCCATCAGGTGAATCGAGGCGATAGTGCACTTCGGTCTCGCTCTGGCTGACAATCTGCCAGCGACGTTTATCAAAACCTTCCGGTCCGCCGTGCAGTTGATGCGCACCCTGATTAGCGGCCAGCAGCAGGTTTAACGGTTTTAACTCTGCCGAGGCGATGCGGTTGGCGTAGCGGCCTACCGTCGCGCCAAGGTAAGCATCCTGATGCAAATAGTCCGATGGTGTGGCACAACCCAGTAGCGCTTCACGTACGCTGCCATCCTGCATGGGTACGCGCGCGGAGAGCCAGGTCGCGCCCCAATCCATAAACGTCACGACCATGCCGTTATGATTGCGTAATACGGTGATGCGCCACGGTTGCCCGTCTGGCGCATGTGAATTGACATCACTTACCATTGGCCCGCTCCTGCAGAAGCTTTGCATACGTAGAAAGTCTCTTTGATGCCGGTCTGCGCCTCATATTTTTCGGCAACGACGGCTTTCACCTGATCCACCAGATCGCCAGGCATCAACGCCACAATGCAGCCGCCGAAGCCGCCGCCCGTCATGCGAACGCCGCCACGTGGGCCGAGTTCTGCCTTAACGATTTCCACCAGCTGATCGATAGGGGGAACGGTGATTTCAAAATCATCACGCATTGAGGCGTGGGATTCGGCCATCAACTCACCCATGCGCTTCAGATCGCCACTGCTCAGCGCATCGGCGGCTTCCAGCGTACGGGCATTTTCGGTGATGACATGGCGCACGCGTTTTGCCACCAGCGGATCCAACTGCGATTCAGAAGCCTCAAATTCGGCCAGCGTGACGTCGCGCAGTGCGGGCTTGTTGAAGAAGCGCGCACCGGTTTCGCACTGCTCGCGGCGGGTGTTGTATTCGCTACCGACCAGGCTGCGACGGAAGTTGGAGTTGATGATCACCACCGCGACATCTTCCGGCATCGAGACGGCGCGTGTCCCGAGCGTGCGGCAGTCCAGCAGCATGGCGTGATCGGGTTGGCCGAGTGCCGAGATGAGCTGATCCATGATGCCGCAGTTGCAACCAACGAACTGGTTTTCCGCTTCCTGGCCGTTCACGGCAATGGCCGCGCCATCCAGCTTCAGCTGATAGAGCTGCTGGAATACGGTGCCGACCGCCACTTCCAGTGACGCCGATGAACTCAAGCCCGCACCCTGTGGCACGTTGCCGCTGATCACCAGATCGGCACCGCCAAAGCTGGCATCACGCTTTTGCAGATGTTTTACCACGCCACGCACGTAGTTGGCCCACATCGGCTCTTTCAACGCTTCAATCGGTGCATCCAGCGAGAAGCTGTCTTGCTGGTTGTCGTAATCAACCGCAACCACGCGCACCTGGCGATCGTCACGCTTCGCGCAGGCAATCACGGTTTGATAGTCGATGGCGCAGGGCAGGACAAAACCGTCATTGTAGTCAGTGTGTTCGCCAATCAGATTCACACGGCCTGGTGCCTGAATGTTGTGCGTGGGTTGATAGCCAAAAGTGTCAGCGAAAACCTGTTGAGTGATGGATTTTAATGACATTTATTGCGCCTCGCGGAAATGGATATCGCTGACAGAACGCAGACGTTCTGCTGCCTGTTCCGCCGTTAAATCACGTTGGGTTTCGGCCAGCATTTCGTAGCCAACCATAAATTTGCGTACCGTGGCTGAACGCAGCAGCGGCGGATAGAAATGAGCGTGCAACTGCCAGTGATCGTTGGCTTCACCGTTGAAAGGCGCGCCGTGCCAGCCCATCGAATAGGGGAAGGAGCACTGGAACAGGTTGTCGTAACGGCTGGTCAGCTGCTTAAGTGCCAGCGCCAGATCGCTGCGCTGCGCCGGGGTAAGATCGGTAATGCGTTTGATATGGGCTTTCGGCAGCAGCAGGGTTTCAAATGGCCACGCCGCCCACCACGGCACCACGGCCAGCCAGTGTTCGGTCTCCACCACGGTGCGACTACCGTCTTTCAGCTCGCGTGCGGCGTAATCCACCAGCATCGGCGAACCTTTTTCGTCAAAGTAGCGGCGCTGATTATCATCTTCTTTTTGCGCTTCATTTGGCAGAAAACTGTTAGCCCAGATCTGGCCGTGCGGATGCGGATTTGAGCAGCCCATCGCTGCGCCTTTGTTCTCAAACACCTGCACCCACGGATAGTGCTGGCCGAGATCGGCGGTCTGCTCTTGCCAGGTGCGCACGATATCTTCCAGTCCACTGAGCGGCAATTCTGGCAGCGTTTTACTGTGGTCAGGTGAGAAGCAAATAACCCGACTGGTGCCGCGTGCGCTCTCACAGCGCATCAGCAGATCGTCGCTTTGCGGCGCATCGGGTGTATCGGTCATCAGTGCGGCAAAGTCGTTGGTAAAAACATAGGTGGTTTGGTAATCCGGGTTTTTATCCCCGGTGATGCGGGTATTACCCGCGCACAGGAAGCAGTCAGGATCGTGCGCAGGCAGTTGTTCCAGCGCAGGCGTTTCCTGCGCACCTTGCCACGGACGCTTGGCACGATGCGGAGAGACCAGCACCCACTGATCGATCAATGGGTTATAACGGCGATGCGGATGATCAACCGGATTGAATTTTTCCATAACGAGTCCTGGTAAACGGCAAACGGATCAAAATCACTGCGATCAAGGTAGCACAAAGGCGGGCCCCAAAGCGTGATCCAGTCTGGATAAATGGTATCGTTTACACAAGGTGACGATTCTCATTTTGTGGGGTTAAAGCGCGCGTTTGCTGAAATACCAGGCGGGTAAATGGTAGCGGTTACATCGACTATTCAATGAAGTGCATATCAATGCGCACACGACAATGCTGAAGGGTTTAGCTGACGACCGGATAGAAGCATGAATATGCCCCTACGATGCAGGGGCGGGGTTGATGACGACGAGATTAGCGTAAATCGTCCTGCTGGAACCCGTACCCTTCATCTTGTTTCACAAAACTCAGGCGGTGAGTAATGCACTGCGGCGCATCTTCGGCATGGTGTGAGACAAACAGTAACTGCGTTCGTCCTTCACCGATCAGCACATCAACAAAGCGGCGTACCAGCTGGCGATTGATCGGATCCAACCCCTGCAGCGGCTCATCGAGAATCAACAAGGTAGGGTGTTTGACCAGTGCACGCGCAATCAGCACCAGGCGCTGCTGGCCCCATGACAAACCGTGGAACGGTGCATCGGCCAGATGATTGTCCATGCCCAGTAAGGCCAGCCACTGGCGCGCCAACGCTTTCTGCCGATCCGAAACGGGCTGATACAAACCTATCGAATCGAAAAAGCCGGAAAGCACCACGGTGCGCACGTTACAGCTGACACGGTAATCGAGGTGCAAACTGCTGCTGACGTAGCCGATGTGCTGCTTGATGTCCCAGATGGTTTCACCGCTGCCTCGACGAATGCCAAACAGGGTTAAATCGTTGCTGTAGCCTTGTGGATGATCGCCGGTCACCAGGCTCAACAGGGTCGATTTTCCCGCGCCGTTGGGCCCCACAATTTGCCAGTGCTCGCCGGGATTCACCTGCCAGCTTAGCCCCTCGATCACCGCTTTATCGTTATACGACACCACACCATTACGCAGAACAACACGCGGCGCATCTTCTGCCAGTTGGGGTAACTGATCCGGTGCATCCGCTTCTGGCAACGCCATGCCATCGAGTTTCTCACTGTGCGCCAGTTGCGCCACCAGCGCTTCTGCCAGTATCGCCTGGCGCTCGCCCACGTGGGTCAGGGTGCACTCGGCAAGCACACCGACTTGTTGCACAAAGTCAGGAATATCGTCAAAGCGATTGAGGACCAACACCACAGTAAAACCCTGCTGGTGCAGATCGCTGAGCGTCTCCGCCAGGCTGGCGCGCGAGGCCACATCGAGTCCATCGAAAGGCTCATCAAGAATCAACAAATCCGGCTGCGCCATCAGCGCCTGGCACAACAGCGTTTTGCGCGTCTCGCCGGTGGAGAGGTATTTGAAGCGACGATCAAGCAGATAGGTGATGCCAAACTGCTGAGCCAGTGCCTGACAACGTGCCGCATCTTTGACTTCATCCTGAATGATCTGTGCGGCGGTACGACCGGTATCGTCTTCGCCCTCACTCAGCAGATCGGTGTTATTGCGTTCCCACTCCTGCGCCACCAGCTTCTGTAACTGCTCCAGTGAGAGGCGTGTGCGACGCTGAAAATCCTGCGTGACCGTGCCTTTACCTGGTGAGAGTTCACCGGAAAGCGCTCGCGCTAACGAGGATTTGCCGCTGCCGTTGGCGCCGACAAAGGCCCAACTTTCGCCGCTGTTGAGGATAAGATCGTTAAGGGACAGTGCTCGGGTGTCGCTAAGGTGAAATATGCCTTGCGAAATTTGCAATGAAGCCATGATTCATTCCGTTTTATGCATCGTGTTACTCAGTTGTAGCGAGCGACGCAGACGAAGTCAAATCATGGCCTGGATTTTAGAGCAGTGTGGCGATGATGGCGTGTTCAGCATTAAAACTGGCGGTCACACTATCGCCTGGCTGCAGATTCTGCTGTTGCATCTGCACGTTGTTCACTGTTGCACACAGGGTTTCACCACTCGGCAATGTCATCAACACTTCGCTCACCTGTTCACCCGGCTCGATCGCGCTTATCGTCACGGGCAATTGATTATCACTGTTTAGGGCATCACGGCTCACCTGAATCCATGGCGCTTTAATCAGTACTAATACCTCTTTGCCGCTGTCGAGCTGCAGTCGCTCAGCGCTGCGTTCGGTGATCGCCACCTGCAACCGCGTGACGCCGTCGGCCAGCAGCACATCAAGGTGTTGCTGCACCTGCTGATGATCGCGCGCCATGACCGTACCAAACAACTGATTTCGCGCGCTGGTTTGCAGCGAGAACCGCGCAATCGCTGCCAGCAGGCTGTCCAGCGGCAGGCTGTCGTTTTGCAGCGCATCAAAGGCTTTCTGCTGAATCTGTTCCATTAGCTGAAACAGCTGAATCAGACGTTCACCATAACGGGTCAACTGCGCACCGCCGCCGCCTTTGCCACCGGTGGCGCGGTCAACTAAGGTTTGATCAGCCATCTGATTCATATCGTTGATGGCGTCCCAGGCGCTTTTGTAGCTGATGCCCGCTAATTTAGCGCCCTGGCTGATGGAGCCGGTTTCCTGAACGCGCTTAAGCAGTTCAATGCGGCGTGGGTCGGCAAACAGCTTTTGCTGAAGACGAATGTGTAGAGAAAGTTCTGCCTGCATGTCAGCTCCTTAAGTTAGTGCGACAAGTGTAAGGCCAAAAGTAAAAGCACGAAAAGGGCAGTGCGTTTTTTTCCCTAACCGTTACAATCACTTTTTTATTTTCTGCGTGAGGTTTCCATGCTGGAACTGCTTAAAAGCCTGGCTGTGGCTGTCATCATGGTGCCAATTGTGATGGCCATTATGCTCGGTCTGATTTACGGCCTGGGTGAAGTGTTCAACGTCATCTCCAAATTTGGCCGCCGCGACGATCGTCCTGCCAACAGCTCGCAACACTGATTTTATAAGCGCCCGCACTCAGCGGGCGTTTTTTCTTTAACTTCCCCTCAATCCTGCCGATATTAAGTTCATGACAGCATTTGTTCCCACGTTGTATTATCGAATATATAACGTAACAAGGAGTAAAAAATGCTGAAAATCAATTACCGCTGGGCCGCTGTTACCGTATTGACTGTTTCCATGGCCGGTCACGCCGTGGCGGCAGAGAAGATCACTGTGTTTGCTGCGGCATCGTTAACCAATGCGATGCAGGATATTGCCACGCAATATCAGAAAAAGAGCGGCGTTGAAGTGGTATCGTCCTTCGCTTCCTCCTCCACGCTGGCGCGTCAAATTGAGCAGGGCGCACCGGCCGATCTGTTTATCTCTGCTGACCAGCAGTGGATGGACTATGCGGTGGATAAAAAGAGTGTGGTGGAGAACACGCGCTACACGCTGCTGGGCAACGATTTAGTGTTGGTGGCACCGAAAAGCGACAGCGCAAAAGCGGTGACCATTAATGCCCAAACCGACTGGAAAAGTTTGTTGAAAGGCGAACGTCTGGCGGTGGGCGACCCGGACCATGTACCGGCGGGGATTTATGCCAAAGAGGCGCTGCAAAAACTGGGTGCATGGGATACCGTCTCGCCGATGTTAGCACCGGCTAATAACGTCCGAGCGGCACTGGCGCTGGTGGAACGTAACGAGTCGCCTTATGGCATTGTTTACGGTTCTGATGCGGTCGCCAGTGACAAAGTGCAGGTGGTAGGACGTTTCCCGGATGATAGCCACAAGCCAGTGGAATATCCGATGGCGGTGGTAAAAGATCATCAGAACGCAACGGTTGAAGCCTTCTACAGATATTTGCAGGGGCCGGATGCCGCTGCTGTGTTTAAACAGTATGGATTTGCGCCGAAGAAATGATACTCAGTGATCCCGAATGGCAGGCCGTTTTTCTCAGCTTAAAAGTTTCCAGCGTAGCGGTGCTGTTGAGTTTGCCGTTTGGCATCATGATGGCCTGGATTCTGGCACGTTGCCGGTTTCCAGGTAAAACCTTACTCGACAGTCTTATCCATTTGCCGCTGGTGTTGCCACCGGTCGTGGTGGGGTATCTGTTGCTGATTGCACTGGGCCGACGTGGGTTTATCGGCGAGTGGCTATACGACTGGTTCGGCTTCACCCTGGCTTTCAGCTGGCGCGGGGCGGTACTGGCTTCGGCAGTGATGGCTTTTCCGCTGATGGTGCGCGCCATTCGTCTGGCGCTGGAAGCGGTTGATACCAAACTGGAACAGGCAGCGCGCACGCTGGGTGCTGGTCGCTGGCGCGTGTTTTTTACGATCACCTTGCCGCTGACGCTGCCGGGCATCATTGTCGGCACCGTTCTCGCTTTCGCTCGCTCATTGGGTGAATTTGGCGCCACCATCACCTTCGTTTCGAATATCCCCGGCGAAACGCGCACCATTCCCTCGGCGATGTTTACCCTGATTGAAACCCCCGGCGCAGAAGGTACCGCCGCCCGCTTGTGTGCGGTGGCGATTGCCCTGGCGCTGTTATCACTGGTGGCCTCTGAACTGCTGGCACGTTGGGGCCGTAAGCGGTTAGGTGCCGCCTGATGCTTAATCTCAATATTTCCCAGCTGCTGGGCGATCACCAACTGGACGTCAACGTGCAGGTGCCCGGCAGCGGCATTACGGCTGTTTTTGGTGTATCCGGTGCGGGCAAAACGTCGCTGATCAACGCGATTGGCGGTTTGACACAGCCGCAAAGCGGCCAGATTCAGCTCAACGATCGTCTGCTGTTTGATTCGGCGACGCAGGTCAATCTGCCACCGGAAAAACGCCGCGTTGGCTACGTGTTCCAGGATGCACGTCTCTTCCCGCACTATCGGGTACGCGGCAACCTGCAATACGGGATGGCTGCGGCGATGAAGCCACAGTTTAACGCACTGGTGACTTTGCTTGGCCTGGAGCCTTTACTGAGCCGCTTTCCTGCGTCGCTGTCAGGTGGTGAGAAGCAACGTGTGGCGATTGGCCGTGCGCTGCTCACCGCGCCAGATATTTTGTTGATGGATGAGCCGCTGGCGTCGCTGGATTTACCACGCAAGCGCGAATTGATGCCGTATCTGCAAAAGCTGGCGAAACAGGTCGATATTCCGATTCTCTATGTCTCACATAGCCTGGATGAAATTCTGCAACTGGCGGACAACGTGCTGGTGCTCGACAACGGCAAAGTCAAAGCCTTTGGTTCGCTGGAGAAAGTGTGGAGCAGCGCAGCCATGCGCCCGTGGCTACCGATTGCCGATCGCAGCAGCGTGCTCAGAGTGCAGGTGCTGGAGCAGCATCCCGATTATCCGATGACGGCACTCTCACTGGGCGATCAGCATATCTGGGTAAGCCGTGTTAACCAGCCGCTGAAAACGGCACTGCGCATTCGTATCGCGTCTGGAGATGTTTCACTCGCTTTGCAGCCGCCACAAAACACCTCGGTGCGCAATATCCTGCCAGCTCAGGTGGTCGAGTTATTAGAGATTGACGATCAGGTTGAAGTGAAGCTGCGCATTGGCATTAGCGAGCTGTGGGCGCGAATTTCCCCCTGGGCGCGCGACGAGTTGGGGATCCGGCCCGATCAATGGCTGTATGCGCAAATTAAGAGCGTGGCGATCACGGCGTGACCTTAGGGTCATCAAGGGCAGTGATGTCCGGATGAAGGCCACCCGGTGTGGCCATCATCTCGCCACCATTGTTAAAGGTGAGGCGCAGCAGCAGCCGCACCTTAAGCATTCGCAAGGTGCGCCTTGATGCGCACCGCGAACATCCTGTGTTTACAGGACTTCCTGATAAATCACTTCGGCAATACCCGGCTCCAGGTTGGTGCCAATCACCTTTTTGGCGCGCGCTTTAATCGCCTCATCAGCATTGCCCATCGCCACGCCTAAACCGACCTGTTCCAGCATGCTGAGATCGTTGTAGTTATCGCCGAACGCCAGCACATCCTGCATGCTGAAGCCCTGACTCTCAACCCACTGTGCCAGACGCTTACCTTTGCTGTTGCCTGCCTGAGCGATATCAACCTGATCGTGCCACGACCATTCGCACGCCAGGCCGAGTTCCGCTTCGGTGCGTTCCGCAAACTGCTGCAATGCACGCGTGTCAGGATGGGAAAGCGCGAATTTCCAGATGGATTGAGCATCCAGCGCCGCCTGCGCCAGGCTTGGCACTTGCAGGAACAGGGGACGCTGCGCTTCCGGTAGGGATTGTGCCCAGTTCAGGGTGCGGGTCACATGGCCAGTCGGCTCTTGATACAGCATGGCATCATCGACATACAGCAGACCGTGAATGTTCTCCTGATCGAGCATCTCAATGACGCGGGTCGCCTGGCTTTTCTCCAGCGGATCGGCAGCGAGTACCTTCTTCGCTGCATAATCGTACAAGTAGGTGCCATTACAGCAGATTGCGGGTGTATCCAACTGCAGCGCCTGATAAAAAGGATGAATCGCGCAGTGGTGGCGACCGGTAACGATGAGCACTTTGACACCCGCCTGTTGTGCGCGGGCTAAAGCTTCGATCGATTCAGGCAAAATGGTTTTTGTGGGGGTCAGCAGGGTGCCGTCAAGGTCAAGGGCGATTACGCGGTAGCTCATTACACTTTCCGTCCGGGAGTTAGCAAAGCGTTAAGTCTACACCCGGCAGCGGCCCTGAGACAAAAAACAGGGCACAAATGAATCCAGCGCGGCAAAATGAAACGCGCTACAGTTATCCCTTTCATCAGGCAGCGAATAAGGAAAAACGCATGAAACAAGTCGTGTATACCGCCAGTCCAGAGAGCCAGCAGATCCACGCATGGCAGTTGCAGGAAGATGGCGCACTGACGTTATTGCAGGTCACGGACGTGGCCGGTCAGGTGCAGCCGATGGTGGTGAGCCCGAAGAAAGATTTCCTCTATGTCGGCGTTCGTCCGAATTTTCGCGTGTTAGCGTACCGCATTGCGGCCGATGGTTCCCTGAGTCTGGCGGGTGAAGCGCCGTTGCCGGGTAGCCCAACGCATATTTCGACCGATCGCCAGGGTAACTATCTGTTCTGCGGCTCCTACAACGACGCGTGCGTCAGCATCAGCCCGATCGACAGCGACGGTTTACCGCAAGCCCCAAGTCAGGTGATTGGCGGCATGGATGGCTGCCACTCAGCCAATATCGATCTCAGCAACCAAACGCTGTTTGTGCCGGCACTGAAGCAGGATCGTATCTGCCTGTTCCAGCTCAATGCGGATGGCACTCTGACACCGCGCGAGCAAGCGCAGGTCACCACGGTTGAAGGTGCAGGCCCGCGTCATATGGCTTTCCATCCGAATGGCGATTATGGCTATGTGGTCAATGAACTCGACAGCACCGTAGATGTGTGGGCATTGAACAACGTGCACGGTCAGGTTGAGCGCGTGCAGAGTCTGGATATGATGCCGAAAGATTTCAGCGATACGCGCTGGGCGGCGGATATCCATATCACGCCAGACGGCCGTTTCCTCTATGCCTGCGATCGCACCAGCAGCACCATTACCGCATTTAGCATCAGCGAAGAGGGTTCAGTGCTGGCGATTGAAGGTTATCAGCCGACCGAAACTCAGCCGCGCGGCTTCAATATCGATAACAGCGGTCAGTATCTGGTGGCGGCAGGGCAGAAGTCGCACCATATCGAAGTCTACAAGATTGCCGATCGCGGTCTGTTGCAGCCGCTGGCGCGTTATGCGGTGGGTCAAGGCCCGATGTGGGTGGTGATTCACACCCTGGATTGATTTGAATCCAGATTGAGAAACGGCGCCTTTTGGCGCCGTTTGCGTATTAAGAATACATCACCGTGATTGATGCACTCGCCAGTGCATGGAAGTGCACATTAAAGCCGACCATGGCGCCGCTCGCGCCGGCGTCGACATCAATCTTATCGGTGTCCATCGCGTGCACCGTAAAGATATAGCGATGCGGGTCACCCTGTGGTGGTGCTGCGCCACCGTAACCGGTTTGACCGAAATCGGTACGGGTTTGAAGTGCACCTTGAGGCAGTTCGACCACGCCTGAACCAGAGCCTTGCGGCAACTCGGTGACGTCAGCCGGAATATTTGCCACGACCCAGTGCCACCAGCCAGAACCGGTGGGGGCATCCGGATCGAAGCAGGTCACCACAAAACTCTTTGTCCCAGCAGGCACTTCATCCCACGCCAGATGGGGTGACAGATTGTCACCCTGACGTCCCATCCCATTGAAAACGTGACGTTCGGGCATTTTATCGCCGTCTTTAAAATCCTGGCTAACTACGCGCATGACTTCTCCTTTTTCCGTTGTGCAGTGTGTTCTCCATCATGGTGGAAAACGCGCGGCACTTCCAGTTAGCTTAAGGCAGGAAATGCGCCTCAACGTCCAATGCCGCGCGCACCGCCTGGGTTAACTGCGCCAGCTCTGTGGCAGAAATCAGATAAGGTGGCATCAGATAGATCAACTTGCCGAACGGCCTAATCCATACGCCACGCTCGACAAAGAATAGCTGCAGTGCCGCCATATTGACCGGTGAACGCGTTTCAATCACGCCAATGGCTCCCAGCACGCGTGCATCCACCACCGCATGATGCTCACGCAACGGCAACAGCTCACGACGCAATTGCTGTTCAATCGCCGCCACCTGCGCGGGCCAGTGCCCCTCGTTGATCATCGTCAGGCTTTCAACGGCCACCGCACAGGCCAGCGGATTACCCATAAAGGTCGGGCCATGCATAAAGCAGCCTGCCGCACTGCGGCTGATGGTGTCGGCGACTTCGCGCGTGGTCAGCGTGGCGGACAGCGTCATGGTACCGCCGGTCAGTGCTTTACCGAGGCAGAGAATGTCTGGCGTCATTCCGGCGTGTTCGCAGGCAAACAGTTTGCCGCTGCGGCCAAAGCCGGTGGCGATCTCATCGGCAATCAGCAGGATGCCGTAGCGGTCGCACAGCTCACGCACCTGTTGCAGGTAGCGCGGGTGATAGAAACGCATGCCGCCCGCTCCCTGCACAATGGGTTCAAGGATCACGGCGGCAATTTCGCGATGGTGCGTCTCGGCTAACCGGGCGAAATCGGCGAAGTCCGCTTCATTCCATGCATCATCAAAACCGCACTGCGGTGCGGCAGCAAACAGATGTTCTGGAAGATAGCCGCGCCACAGGCTGTGCATCGAATTTTCCGGATCGCACACCGACATCGCGGCAAAGGTATCGCCGTGATAGCCACGTTTTAACGTCAGGAATTTTTGTCGCGTTTCACCGCGCCCCAGCCAGTACTGCAACGCCATTTTCATCGACACTTCGACGGCAATCGACCCCGAATCGGCGAGGAACACACACTCCAGCGCTTCCGGTGTCATGGCAACCAGCTGGCGGCTCAGTTCGACGGCTGCCGGATGGGTAATGCCACCAAACATCACGTGTGACATCTTCGCCATTTGCTGCGTCAGCGCCTTGTTGAGACGAGGATGGTTATAGCCGTGAATCGCTGCCCACCACGACGACATGCCGTCGACCAGTTCGCGTCCATCGGCCAACTGGAGCTGGCAACCGTGCGCCGCGACCACCGGATAACAGGGCAGGGGATCGCGCATTGACGTGTAAGGATGCCAGATATGCTGGCGATCAAAGTGGAGGTCGTCTTGGGTGAACATCGATCTTGTAAACCATTTTGAAAAGATTTAGTTTACGAGTATAACCACGTTAATCGTCGGGATGAACCCCTTTTTTTGGAGTAAGCAATGGCAAACCGCTGGACACTGACACAAGCCCAGGCACTGTTCGATAAACCTTTCCTTGAGCTGATGTTCGAAGCGCAGCAAGTTCACCGTCAACATTTTGACCCGCGCCAGGTGCAGGTCAGTACGTTGCTGTCGATCAAAACCGGTGCCTGCCCGGAAGATTGTAAATACTGCCCGCAGAGTGCGCGCTACAAAACCGGGCTGGAGTCCGAGCGGCTGATGGAAGTGGAAGCGGTGCTGGAATCGGCGCGTAAAGCGAAAGCGGCGGGATCCAGCCGTTTCTGCATGGGCGCTGCGTGGAAAAACCCGCACGAACGCGACATGCCGTATCTGGAGCAGATGGTGCAGGGCGTTAAAGCGATGGGCATGGAAACCTGCATGACGCTGGGCACGCTGGATAACAGCCAGGCGGAGCGTTTGGCCGGCGCCGGGCTGGATTTCTACAACCACAACCTTGATACCTCGCCAGAATTCTACGGCAGCATCATCACGACGCGCAGCTATCAGGAACGCCTGGATACGCTGGATAAAGTGCGCGGCGCAGGCATCAAAGTCTGTTCTGGCGGCATCGTCGGCCTGGGTGAAACCGTGAAAGACCGCGCTGGCTTGCTGGTGCAGTTGGCGAACCTGCCAACACCGCCAGAAAGTGTGCCTATCAACATGCTGGTGAAGGTGAAAGGCACGCCGCTGGCCGATAACGATGACGTTGAGCCGTTCGACTTTATCCGCACCATCGCCGTGGCGCGCATCATGATGCCATCGTCGCATGTCCGCCTGTCCGCAGGACGTGAACAGATGAGCGAGCAGACTCAGGCGATGTGCTTTATGGCGGGTGCCAACTCGATTTTCTATGGCTGCAAACTGCTGACCACGCCAAACCCGGAAGAGGACAAAGATCTGATCCTGTTCCGCAAGCTGGGTCTTAATCCAGAACATACCGCCACGACTGCCGGAGATAACGAACAGCAGTATCAGCTCAGCGAGCAGCTGGTGCACGCCGATACCGAGCAGTTCTACAACGCGGCGGTGTAATGGTCTGGTCATCACGTATCGAACAGGCGCTGGCGGCGCGACGTGAAGCCGATGGCTGGCGTCTGCGGCGCCGGGTTGAACACAACAGCGTGCGTGAGATAACGCTGGAGGGGCGTACCTACCGCCATTTTTCCAGCAATGATTATCTCGGGCTGAGCCAGCATCCAGCGGTGATTGCGGCCTGGCAACAGGGCGCAGCAGAAGCGGGTGCGGGGGCTGGCGCATCGGGACATGTCACCGGCTATAGCCGTCATCATGCACAACTGGAAGAGCAGCTGGCTGACTGGCTGGGCTACAAGCGTGCGCTGCTGTTTATCTCTGGCTTTGCCGCCAACCAGGCGGTGATCCACCTGCTGGCGGAAAAGCAGGATCGTATCCTTGCCGATAAGCTGGCGCATGCTTCGTTACTGGATGCGGCCAGCCACAGCCCGGCGACGTTACGCCGCTTTGCGCATAATCAGCCAGAGAGCCTGGCGAAGCTGCTGGCTACCCCGTCAGAAGGCGGCACGCTGGTGGTGACGGAAGGCGTATTCAGCATGGATGGTGACAGCGCACCGCTCGCCGCCCTTGCAGAACAGACGCGGCGCGCCAACGGCTGGCTGCTGGTGGATGATGCGCATGGCATTGGCGTATGTGGTGAGCAGGGGCGCGGCAGTTGCTGGCAGCAAGGCGTGAAGCCGGAACTGCTGATTGTCACCTTTGGCAAAGGCTTCGGCGTCAGCGGTGCCGCGCTGCTGTGTGATGATGCCACGGCGGATTATGTCGAGCAGTTTTCACGCCATCTCATCTATTCCACCGCGATGCCACCGGCACAGTGTTGTGCGCTGCTGGCGGCATTGCAGCAAATTCAGCAGGGCGATGCGTTGCGTGAGCGGCTCAACAGCCACATTGCGCGGTTCCGCGCCGGTGCCGCTGATTTGCCCTGGCAGCTGATGCCATCGAACAGTGCGATTCAGCCGTTGATCGTCGGTGAAAATAGTGCGGCGCTGGCGTTATCACAACGGCTGGCACAAGCCGGATACTGGGTCAGTGCTATTCGCCCACCGACCGTACCACCGGGCACGGCACGGCTGCGTATTACGCTCACGGCTGCTCATCATCATGACGATATTGATCGTCTGCTGGAGGCGCTGTATGACGCTGCAGGTTAACAAGCAAGCCGTTGCCAAAGCATTTGGCCGTGCGGCACAGCATTATGAGCAGCATGCCGAACTGCAACGCCTGAGCGGCGATGCGCTCCTGGCACTGGCGCCTGCCGGCTTCGGGCCGCATCTGCTGGATGCGGGTTGTGGTACCGGCTGGTACAGCCGCTACTGGCGCGATCGTGGGCGCGAACTGACGGCGCTGGATCTCTCCAGCGCGATGCTGGATGCCGCACGAGAGCAGCGCTCGGCTCAGCACTATCTGCAAGGCGATATCGATAACCTGCCGCTGCCGGATGCGTGCGTTGATGGTGTATGGAGCAATCTGGCGGTGCAGTGGAGCAGCGATCTGCGTCTGGCGCTGCAGCAGTTCCTGCGCGTCACGCGGCCGGGGGGGAGCGTGCTGTTCTCGACCTTGCTTGATGGCTCTCTGCATGAAGTGCATGAGGCCTGGGCTCGGTTAGATGGCCGTCAGCACGCCAACCGTTTTCTCAGTACAGAGCAGTTCTCTGCCGCTCTCACTGGCTTACCGGTACAGTGCCTGCCGCAGATTATCACGCTGCATTTCCCCAGCGCGCTGAGTGCCATGCGTTCTTTGAAGGGCATTGGTGCCACGCATCTGCACGACGGACGTGGCGCGCAGCCGCTCACGCGCTCGCAGCTCGCGCAACTGGAGCAGCACTGGCCGCAGGATGCGCAGGGTTATCGCCTTAGTTATCACCTGATGTATGGAGTTTTGCATAAATGACACGCTGGTTTATTACCGGAACGGATACCGAAGTGGGGAAAACGGTCGCCAGTGGCGCACTGTTGCAGGCGGCAAGCGCAGCGGGATTACGTACCGCAGGATACAAGCCTGTGGCATCGGGCTGTGAGATCACCCCTGAAGGCGTGCGCAACAGCGATGCGCTGGCGTTGCAACGCTACAGCAGCCTGACGCTCAGCTATGAGCAGGTTAATCCATTGGCATTTGTCGAGCCGACGTCGCCGCATATTGTCAGCGCGGAAGAGGGCAGGCCGATCGCCTTTTCTGCCTTATCCGCCGGATTGCGTGCGCTCGAGCAGCAGGCCGAATGGGTATTGGTAGAGGGCGCGGGTGGCTGGTTTACGCCGTTATCCGAGACGCAGACCTATGCCGACTGGGTCGAAACAGAACAGCTGCCGGTGATTCTGGTGGTGGGCGTAAAGCTGGGTTGTATTAACCATGCGATGCTGACAGCGGAAGCGGTGAAGGCGCGTGGGTTGCGGTTAGCCGGGTGGATTGCCAATGATATTCAGCCGCCGGGTAAGCGACATGCTGAGTATATGGCCACCCTGCGTCAACGTATTGATGCACCGTTCCTTGGTGAAATTCCCTACCTGGACAGTGAAGCACAACAGGCCGAGTGCGGTCAGTATTTGACGTTGCCGCAATAATGAACCTGTTTTAGATGCGCTTCCATGCGCACTCTGGTTTATATCGCCCGTAGGATCGTTGTGGATGGCGAATCTATCTCAGGAGCGCAACAATGCGCCCCTGACGTCATTTCGTCCGTAGGGCCGCCATAAACCCGCACCTTCAATGTCAGATTATGAACCAACATTTGGGGTGCAGTTGATTGATGGCGACCAGGTCATCAGGTCGCTGTCAGCCACTTATTCACCGTCACATCATCCAGCAAAGCGACCTTACCCTGCGCCACATTGCGACCACGGTGAAGCAGCAGGAAATAGTCTGCCACGCGGCGGATAAAGGAGACATGCTGCTCCAGCAGCAAAATGGTCAGGCCGTAATCGCGATTAAGACGGCGAATCAGGTTGCCCATCTCCTCTTCCAGCCACGGAGACATCCCTTCGGTCGGCTCGTCCAGAATCAGTAGTTTAGGTTGCAGCACTAATGCTCGCGCCAGTGCCAGCTGCTGCTGTTGATCCATCGGCAATTCGCCACTGCGCTGATGACGCAAGGAATAGAGTGCCGGGAACAGATCAAACACCATTTCAGGAATGGCACGGCTGCGATCGTCCTGGGCGGCCATCAGCGCGATCATTAAATTATCCTCCACGCTCATCTGCGAAAAGATATGGCGACCTTGCGGCACATAACCGATCCCCATGCGTGCCCGCTGTTCAGCGGGCTGCAGCAACAAATTCTCGGGTGGCGAGCCATCTTCCTGCCAGATCATCGAGCCACTGTTAATGGGCAAGCGACCCATAATGCAGTTCACCAGCGTGGTTTTGCCCATGCCAGGACTGCCCAGCACACCCGTACAGGTACCGGGCGGCAGATCGAGATCCACATCCCACAGGATATGGTTGTGACCGTAGAACTGATTCACCGAACGTAAACTCAGCATCTGACATACTCCTTCCAGATTATTTGCCTGAATGCTCCCGCTCTGTGTCGTCTGGCATACAGTCGTGCACGATTAGGGTGGACACTGCTGTTGTTAGCTCGCAAGGCAAGCCGTATGGACTCGTCACTCCATCGTTAAACTGTTGCAATTACCAGGCCAGGTTAGTGGGACGAGGCATTCTGCGTCAGAATCAGGTGAAAGCGGGCTTAAAAGGTGAGTAATGCTTAATAATTCCACTGAGTAATAACCTGACTGCACTTTGACGGTGCTGAATGCTTAACGTTTCTGGTGCATCTGTTCACTGATAAGGCAATCACTGAAGAAATAAGTGGTCTTAAGGTACGGTTTTCACGACAACAATGGTGCTTGACTTGTGAAAAGGATAGTTAAAGCGGTTTAAGGCAGGCGGAAAAAAAACGCAAAAAAAAATATTTCGCACGCCAGGATAAGAGCGGAGAAAATTATACACAGCTGATGGGCTCGGGGCTGGATTCAGTTATCCACTATTCCTGTGGATAACCTTGTGCATTAGCGACTGAAAACCGTGTGGAAGCGAGGAAATACGCGGCCTGCATACATTATGCTGCGAAACTGGACTTTAAGGTCATTATCAATAAAATCAGCAGGTTAATTAAAAGCAAGCCTGAGATTTTTCTGCCTTGTCATCGGACTGCAATTTAATGACGCTCTCTTGACAAATGTTAAAAGCGTCACGGCTCTGGGGATAACCTTGCGCAACAAGCTTTTGTCTTTTGCCGCTTAAATTGCACTGAAGCGAAACAGGTGCTTTCCCCGTTATCGTGCAAGATATCTGTAAATATATCCAGTATTTTTTTCTGGCAAATTCGTCATAGCAGAGTAGAATTATCAGCCTGCTCGCTGACATCTTCTGCAGGAACCGCAAAACCATGAGTAAAGCCTTCAAACTCAACTCTGAATTCAAACCTTCAGGCGATCAGCCTGAGGCCATTCGTCGTCTTGAAGAGGGGCTGGAGGATGGTCTCGCACATCAAACCCTGTTGGGGGTAACCGGATCGGGTAAAACCTTTACCATCGCCAACGTGATTGCCGATCTCAATCGCCCGACGATGGTGATGGCACCGAACAAAACGCTGGCGGCGCAGTTGTACGGTGAGATGAAAGAGTTCTTCCCGGATAACGCCGTGGAGTTTTTCGTCTCGTACTACGATTACTACCAGCCTGAAGCCTATGTGCCGAGTTCCGACACCTTTATTGAGAAGGATGCGGCGGTGAACGAACACATTGAGCAGATGCGTCTCTCGGCCACCAAAGCGATGCTGGAGCGCCGCGATGTCATTGTGGTGGCCTCGGTCTCGGCGATTTACGGCCTCGGCGATCCCGATCTCTATCTAAAAATGATGCTGCACCTTACGCGCGGCATGATTATCGACCAGCGCAGCATTCTGCGCCGTCTGGCGGAGCTGCAATATACCCGCAACGATCAGGTGTTCCAGCGTGGCACCTTCCGCGTGCGTGGCGAAGTGATCGACATCTTCCCGGCAGAATCCGACGACATCGGCTTGCGTGTCGAGCTGTTTGACGAAGAAGTTGAGCGCTTGTCGCTGTTCGATCCGCTGACCGGCCAGATTGAGTCCGTGATTCCGCGTTTCACTATCTATCCGAAAACGCACTACGTGACGCCGCGCGAACGTATCCTGCAGGCGATGGAAGAGATCAAAGTCGAGCTGGTGGATCGCCGTAAGGTGCTGCTGGAAAACAACAAACTGCTGGAAGAGCAACGCATCAGCCAGCGTACCCAGTTCGATCTCGAAATGATGAACGAACTCGGCTACTGCTCCGGCATTGAAAACTACTCGCGCTATCTCTCGGGTCGCGGTCCGGGCGAGCCACCGCCGACCTTATTTGACTATCTGCCCGCCGATGGTTTGCTGGTGGTGGACGAATCGCACGTTACCATTCCCCAGATTGGCGGCATGTATCGCGGCGACCGCGCACGTAAAGAGACGCTGGTGGAGTATGGGTTCCGCTTACCTTCGGCGCTGGATAACCGTCCGATGCGCTTTGAAGAGTTTGAAGCGCTGGCACCGCAAACCATCTATGTTTCGGCCACGCCGGGTAACTATGAGCTGGAAAAATCCGGTGACGAAGTGATTGATCAGGTGGTACGTCCCACCGGGCTACTGGATCCGATTCTGGAAGTGCGGCCGGTCGCCACTCAGGTTGATGACTTACTGTCAGAAATTCGCAAACGCGTGGCAATCAATGAACGTGTGCTGGTCACCACGCTGACCAAACGCATGGCGGAAGATCTTACCGAATATCTGGTGGAGCACGGCGAGAAGGTGCGCTATCTGCACTCCGATATCGATACGGTTGAACGTATGGAGATCATTCGTGATTTGCGTCTCGGTGAATTCGATGTGCTGGTGGGCATCAACTTACTGCGCGAAGGTCTCGACATGCCGGAAGTGTCGCTGGTGGCGATCCTCGATGCGGATAAAGAGGGCTTCCTGCGTTCCGAACGTTCACTGATCCAGACTATTGGCCGTGCGGCGCGTAACATCAACGGTAAGGCGATTCTGTACGCTGATAAGATCACCCCTTCGATGGAACGCGCGATGGGCGAAACCGAACGTCGTCGAGAGAAGCAGCAGCGTTACAACGAAGAGAATGGCATTGTGCCGCAGGGCCTCAACAAGAAAATCACCGATATTCTTGAGCTGGGCAAAAACGTGGTGAAAACGCGCGGCAAGGGCAAAACTGCCTCACGTGTGGCGGCAGAAGAAGAGGCCAACTATCTGGCGCTGACGCCACAAGCCATGCAGAAGAAAATTCACGAGCTGGAAGTGCAGATGCAGCAGCACGCGCAGAATCTGGAGTTCGAAGAGGCCGCCAGCGTGCGCGACCAGTTGCACCAGCTGCGCGAGTTGTTTATCGCCGCCTCTTAATAGAAGCGTGAGGGTTTGGGTCGTCATCAAATGACGGCCCAACGAAAGCTTTCGTTATGTCCTGTGAATAGCGCCCCTACGCTGGCAGCGTGCTATATCTGTCTTCGTAGCGAGCGCCATCACGCGCACGGCTTTCGCAGGGTCACACCGCCTGAATCGCATGTTCTAATGCAATCCGCAGCAGCTGGCGGTCATGGCGATACTTGATATCGGCGGCCTCCAGCGGTTCGCGTACAATCAGGCGATCTTCCACACCGCTGACGTCCGCTGACGGGCTAACCACCACGGCATCAATCACTCGCCTGCCGATGGCTTTTTCCATCATCGCCAGTTTATCCGCCACCGTCAGGCTGGCGGCCGGGCTTAACTCGCGTCCAAGATTGCCAATAAACACCATGGTGGCTGGGGTGCGGCGCAGCGCGCGTGCCATCTCCTCCATCAGCAGAATGGGCATCAGGCTGGTGTAAAAACTGCCTGGGCCAATCAGGATCAAATCCGCTTCCGCAATCGCATCCAGTGCTTCTTTAGTGGGAGTGACATTGGGATGCAGCATCAACTCTTGCGGCGGTTGCTTCATCTCATCAATCGCCGTTTCGCCATACACCATATTGCCTTCGCAATCCTGCGCCACCAGGTCTACCGGTTGCTCCGACATCGGAATCAAGAAGGCATCGACTTTGAGCAGATTGCGGATGATGTTGATGGCTTCAAGCGGCCGCACGCTAAGGTGATCGAGCGCCTTCAGCATCAGGTTACCGAGATTATGGCCGGCCAGTTCACCGTTACCGGCAAAGCGGTATTCAAACATTGCCGACGCCACGCTCGGTTCCATGATCAACTGGTTCAGGCAATTACGCATATCTCCCCAGGCAATACCGCCTTCCGAACGACGAATGCGTCCGGTGGATCCGCCGTTATCGGTGGTGGTCACGATGCCGGTCAGGCGTGAGCCCAGCGGTGCCAGCGCCGACATCACACGACCCAGGCCGTGCCCGCCGCCCAGTGCTACCACGCGATCCAAATCTGCCAGGGTACGATTCATGCTGTTCCTTTTAACTGACAACTGCAGGTTGTCGTGCAGTTGAAGTGATGTGTATCAATATCTGTCGCGCATTTTACCGTATCCTGCGGCGAAAATGCGGTGAAAAAACGTTATGTATCAATATATATAGCGAAATTCACTGATGGATGCGAGGGAGAAATCGCGCTACCATTCGAATTAACCGTGTTGTCCACAATGACAACAGACTCCCAAGCCTGGCATGCCTAAGTCATAACGATATGGATGCCTGGCCGCAGCATCGCTGCCAGGGTGCAGAAAGAAATGACTGCATCTCCCGTATTTGGAAAGGTGTTCAGGTGCCACAATTTACAGATGCCTATGCGCGCAGCTTCTACTATCTGCGCCTGTCGGTCACGGATGTGTGTAACTTCCGTTGTACCTACTGTTTACCCGATGGTTATAAACCGAACGGTAATCACAACAAAAGTTTCCTCTCGCTGGACGAGATTCGCCGCGTGACGCGTGCCTTTGCGGCCGCGGGCACGGAAAAAGTGCGTCTCACCGGCGGCGAACCCTCTATGCGTCGCGACTTCACCGATATCATCGCTGCGGTGCGCGAAAACGATGCCATTCGCCAGATCGCCGTGACCACCAACGGCTACCGAATGGCGCGAGACGTGCGCGCGTGGCGTGATGCCGGGCTCACCCACATTAACGTCAGTGTCGATAGCCTTGATGCGCGCCAGTTTCACGCCATCACCGGCCAGGACAAATTCGCGGAAGTGATGGCCGGAATTGATGCCGCGTTTGACGCCGGGTTCGAGAAGGTCAAAGTCAACAGCGTGCTGATGCGCGATCTCAACAGCCACAGCCTGGCGACCTTCCTCGACTGGATCCGCACCCGTCCGATTCAGCTGCGCTTTATCGAACTGATGGAAACCGGCGAGGGCGGTGATCTGTTCCGGCGTCATCACATCTCGGGTGAAGTGATTCGCGATCAGCTGATCATGCAGGGTTGGCAGCGCCAGTCGCGCGGTCGCAGTGACGGACCCGCGCAGGTGTTCCGCCATCCTGACTATCAGGGTGAAGTCGGTTTGATCATGCCTTACGAAAAAGATTTCTGCGCCAGTTGCAACCGTCTGCGCGTGTCTGCCATGGGCAATCTTCATCTGTGCCTGTTTGGCGACGGCGGTGTTCCGCTGCGCGATTTACTGGCATCCGATGCCCAGCAGAGTGAGTTACAGGCGCGTATTGCCCACAGTCTCGGACAGAAAAAGCAGACGCACTTCCTGCATCAGGGCAACACCGGCATCACACAAAACCTCTCCTTCATTGGCGGCTAAACACAGGAGTTACAGCCATGGGTAAACCTACCGGCGAGTTTGTCGCCTTGAATGTGGCGGTGATGACCGTCTCGGACAGCCGTGATGCCAGCAATGATAGCTCGGGCGACTACTTGCGCGAGGTACTGACAGAAGCCGGGCATCAGGTGGTGGATCGCGCGATCGTGCCCGATAACCGTTACCGCATTCGCGCCACGGTGTCGCGTTGGATTGCCAGCGATGATGTGCAGGTGGTGATCGTCAACGGCGGCACCGGCTTTAATAGCAAAAACAGTACGCCGGAAGCGCTGCTGCCGCTGTTTGATCGGGAAATTGACGGCTTTGGCGAACTGTTCCGCATGATCTCATACGAAGAGATTGGCAGTTCCACGCTGCAATCACGCGCGGTGGCCGGGCTGGCGAATCAGACGCTGGTTTTTGCCGTGCCGGGATCGACCAACGCCTGCCGCAGCGGCTGGGAACGCATCATTGAAGAACAGCTGGATGCACGCACGCGCCCTTGTAATTTTGTCTCTCATTTGAAGAAGTTGTAAGCATGTCATCATTAACTCATATCAATGCCGCTGGCGAAGCCCACATGGTTGATGTCTCCGGTAAAAACGAAACAGTGCGTGAAGCCCTGGCCGAAGCGCTGGTGCTGATGAGCGCGGAAACGCTGCAGATGATCATCGACGGCAGCCATCATAAAGGCGATGTGTTCGCCACGGCACGCATCGCCGGGATCCAGGCCGCGAAACGCACCTGGGAGTTGATCCCGCTGTGCCATCCGCTGATGTTGAGCAAGGTGGAAGTGACGCTGGTAGCCGAGCCTGAGCACAACCGCGTGCGCGTAACCTCGCGTTGTCGTCTGACCGGAAAAACCGGCGTGGAAATGGAAGCGCTGACCGCCGCATCGGTGGCTGCGCTGACCATTTACGACATGTGCAAAGCGGTGCAGAAAGATATCGTGATCGATCAGTTGCGTTTGCTCAGCAAAAGCGGCGGAAAATCCGGCGATTTTCAGGCGGTGGCACATGATTAAGGTGCTTTTTTTCGCCCAGGTCCGTGAATTGACCGGCACCAGCACGCTGGAGCTGGCACCGGAGTATCAGGATGTCGCCACGCTGCGAGCCGCGCTGGCCAGCAAGAACGATCGCTGGGCGCTGGCGCTCGAATCCGGCAAGTTGCTGGCAGCGGTCAATCAGACGCTGGTGCCGATGACTCATCCACTGCGTGCGGGTGATGAAGTGGCATTCTTCCCGCCGGTCACCGGAGGATGAGCATGGCCACACGTATTCGCGTTGGCATTGAGCCTTTTGATGTCGGTGAGGAGTATCGCCAACTCGCCGCGCATGACAGTGATGGCGCGGTGGTCACCTTTACCGGCAAAGTGCGCAATCACAATCTCGGTGACAGCGTGGCCGCTTTAACCCTGGAACACTATCCGGGTATGACGGAAAAAGCGCTGGCAGAAATTGTCGAAGAGGCGCGTCAGCGCTGGGCATTGCAGCAGGTGACGGTGATTCATCGCGTGGGCGAACTGTTCCCCGGCGATGAAATTGTGTTTGTGGGAGTGAGCAGCGCCCACCGCAGCAGCGCGTTTGCCGCCACCGAATTCATCATGGACTACCTGAAAACCCGCGCGCCGTTCTGGAAGCGTGAAGCCACTGAACAGGGCGAACGCTGGGTTGATGCGCGCGACAGTGACCATCAGGCCGCCGATCGCTGGAAGTAGCGCGTAAAACCGACCTGCTCTGATAGCCGTAGCGAGTTGAAAACGTTAAGGTACGGGTTTTGCTGGCCTGTCAGGGAACAAGATGAATACCACTAAATTGCTCAAAGGCGCGGCGCTGCTCACCGCGCTGGTACTGGCCGGATGTAGTACCAAAAAAGAACCGCAGGCCCCCGCGCGTCAACCCGCCGACGTCAAATCCCAAATTCAGAAGTTACTGCCAGGCGATGTCAGCCAAAAAAGCGCCTGGGCGGATGACATCTACACCGCGTTTCGCGTCCAGCAGATCAATCCCAGCGCCAGTAATGTGTGTGCAGTGATCGCCGTCACCGATCAGGAGTCCAATTTCAGTGCCGATGCGCCGGTGCCAGGTTTACCCAAAATCGCCTGGGGTGAAATTGACCGCCGCGCCGCCAAAGTTCATGTCCCCGCGTTCTTAGTGCGCACCGCCTTACTGATTAAATCGCCCACCGGGGAAAGCTACGCCGCGCGACTGGATAAGGTGCGCAGTGAGAAAGAGCTGAGCGCAATTTTCGATGATTTTATCGACATGGTGCCAATGGGGCAGAAGCTGTTTGGCAATCTCAATCCGATTCACACCGGCGGGCCGATGCAGGTCAGCATTGAATTTGCTGAAGCGCATGCCAAAGGCTATCCGTATGCGATTGATGGCTCGATTCGTCGCGAGGTGTTCACCCGCCGAGGCGGCATCTACTTTGGCACGCTGCATCTGCTCGGCTATCCGGCGGATTACAGCCAGATGCTGTACCGTTTTGCCGATTTCAATGCGGGTTGGTACGCCAGCCGCAACGCAGCTTTCCAGGCAGCCGTGGCGCGCGCCAGCGGCATCAAACTGGCGCTGGATGGTGATCTGATTATGTACGGTAGCGAGCAAGCGGGTTCCACCGAATTAGCGGTACGCACGCTGAGCAAGCAACTGGATATGAGCAATCGGGAAATCCGTCGCGACCTGGAGAAGGGCGATACGGAAAGCTTCAGCAACAGCACACTCTGGAAGCAGACGTTTATTCTGGCTGATAAAATGGCCGGTAAACGTCTGCCGCGTGAAATGCTGCCGGGCATTAAACTGGAGAGCCCCAAGATTACCCGCAACCTGACTACCGCCTGGTTTGCCCAGCGCGTAAATGGCCGATATCAGCAGTGCTTGACGCGCCGTTGACGCAATGCGGTGTAGACTCCACACTTAGAGCGTTTGTCTAACTTAAAGAGGTGCATCATGGACCGATATCCACGTAATAATTCTATCGTGCAGCAGGCGTCCACCGGGCTGCAGGCGTATATGGCGCAGGTTTATGGCTGGATGACTTGCGGCTTGCTGCTAACCGCCTTTGTCTCCTGGTTTGCAGCGCGCACGCCGGCGGTGATGGAGCTGGTGTTTGCCAATCGTATCACCTTCTTCGGGCTGATCATTGTGCAGCTGGCGGTGGTCTTTGTGCTGTCGGGCATGGTGCATCGCCTGAGCAGTACCTTAGCCACCGGTTTGTTTATGCTCTATTCGGCGCTGACGGGCCTGACGCTGGCCAGCATTTTCCTCGTCTACACCTACTCCTCGATTGCCAGCACCTTCTTCGTGACGGCAGGGATGTTCGGTGCCATGAGTTTCTACGGTTACACCACCAAGCGTGATCTTAGCCGCTTCGGCAGCCTGCTGTTTATGGCGCTGATTGGTATCGTGCTGGCGTCACTGGTGAACTTCTGGCTGAAAAGCCCGGCGCTGATGTGGGCGATCACCTATATCGGCGTAGTGGTGTTTGTCGGTCTGACCGCTTATGACACCCAGAAGCTGAAATCGATTGGCGAGACCATTGACGTCAATGACAAAGAGAACTTGCGTCGTTACTCAATCATGGGTGCATTGACGCTGTATCTCGACTTCATCAACCTGTTCCTGATGCTGCTGCGTATTTTCGGCAATCGCCGTTAACTCCCGCTCACCGCTTTTGGCTGGTGTGAATGCGCCTCCTACAACCTCCGAACAGGATGCGTGTAGGGGGCGCAATTGGTTTTGGCCCGCGCGCATCAATGTAGACCTTATCCATCTGCACCGCATTTTTTAGGGGGCGCCATTGATGGCGGCCTCTGCGTGTGAGGGCCTTCTCTTCGGTTATCCCGCGTCCGAATTCGCCATCTTCTGTTCATTCTTTTGCCGCAGTTGTTTTGCGCGACTCTCCAGCACCAGATACAACACCAGCGCCAGCAGCAGCGGCAAAATAAAGTAGAGCACGCGATAAGCCAGCAGGGCGGCGATGATAGTGCCGTGAGAAATCTGCTCGCCAGCCAGCAGCGCCAGAAATACCGCTTCCAGTACCCCGATGCCTGCCGGTATATGAATGATCACCCCGGCAATACTGCTAATCAGCAACACACCCAGCACTTGCGGGTAATCCACCTGTCGCGCCAGCAGCAGCCAGATAATGGTGCCCATCACCAGCCAGTTTGCACTGGAGACGGCAAACTGAATCAGAGCCATACGCAGCGACGGCAACTGTAAATGCTGCCCCTTGACAGTCCAGCGGCGTTTTTTCGCAAAGGCGCAGGCCCATAAATAAATCGCGACCAGCGCTAATAACACCGCACCAATAATGCGCAGAGTGCTTTCGCCGATAAACCAGCGCGGCGGAATCGGCACCATGCCCGCGACAAACACCACGCCCGCCAGCAGGATATAGCCGAGCCAGTTGGTGGCGATACTCATGGAAAAGATGCGCGTTATCGTGCCGCCGGGCAGGCCGAGACGGGAATAGAGACGATAACGCATTGCCACGCCGCCCACCCAGGTACTGAGCGTCAGGTTGAAGGCGTAACAAATAAACGACACCAGCATCACCTGACGCTTGGCCAGTTTGTGTCCGCAGTAGGCGCGGCCGATCAAGTCATACACGCCATAAGTGAGATAGCTGACCACCACCAGCGCCGCCGCACACAGCACCACATAGCGGTTGTAGCCGACGATCACCTGATAAACGTCCTGCCAGTTTACTTTGCGCGCATAGATCACCAGCAGCACGATCACCGCAAGAAAGAACAGCCAGGTGAGGATTTTCTTTGTCCATTGCCAGCGCGAATGTTTTTTGCTCATCAGGGTTTCGCTCCTTCGTTACCGGTTTCGACCCGATCCTGGGTTTCCATTTCTGGTTGAACCGGGGGATCAACCTGCGCCAGCGAAGGCGTGTGCGCGGGCAACCAACCGGCAATGGCCGGGAAGTGACGCAGGAAATGGAACACAATCACGCTTTTGGTGAGATGCCACCAGGTGCGCGGCGGCAGTTTGTCATCCTGCACACGCACACAATCGTGCTGAAGCAAGGCTTCCAGATTGTCACGCAGCGTCTGATTGAAAGTGCGATCGTGCACGATGAGATTGGCTTCCAGATTGAGCGATAAACTCAGGGGATCGAGATTGCTGGAGCCTACCGTGGCCCAGTGCTGATCCTGCACCGCAATTTTACCGTGCAGCGGGCGGCGGCAATATTCGTAGACTTCAACCCCGGCATCCACCAGATAGTTATAGAGCATTTCGGCGCCCACTTTGACAATCGCCATATCCGGTTCGCCCTGCACGATTAGCCGTACACGCACGCCCCGCTGTGCGGCACTGCGCATTTCACGTAACAGGCGATAGCCGGGGAAGAAATAGGCATTGGCGATGATCACGTCCTGCTTTGCTTTTCGCAGCATATCGAGATAGTGCTGCTCAATGTCGTCGCGATGGTCGTCATTATCGCGATAGACAAACAGCACCTGTGCATCGCCGGGCATGGCGTTGACCGCCAGCCGCGGTGAACGTCCTCCCCACCAGCGGCGTGTGGTCTGTTTGCTGCCAATGGCCTGCTGGACGTAGCGGGCGATATCCAGAACCACCGGTCCCGTCACCTCGACCGCATAATCCTGCTTCGCTTCCGGGCCGTAATCAGTATTGTGCTCGGCGGAGAAGTTGATGCCGCCGACGAAGGCGAGGGCATCATCCACCACCACGATTTTACGGTGCAGGCGACGGAAGACATTGGTGCGCATGCCCAGCACCAGCGGGCGAGGATCGTAATAGAGAAAACGCACGCCGGCTTCGGTCAGCGTGTTCACAAACGCGTCGGAGAGATCGTGTGAACCGTAGCCATCCACTATCACTTCGACCTTCACGCCACGCTGCGCCGCCGCCAGGAGATCGCTATGCAGCGCATTGCCGACGTCGTCTTCAAACAGAATAAACGTCTCCAGCAACAGCGAGCGCTCGGCACGTTGAATCGCGGCTGAAACGCAGGGGAAGAATTGATCGCCGTTCTCCAGCAACCGTAATTGATTGCCTTCACGCCAGCTGAAATTCATAAAAAAATCTCCACAGCCAGAGGGGCGTGATCGGAAAGGTGTGACCAGGGTTTCACTGGCAGCGCCCAGGGCTGGCTGACGGTGGCGTTGCGGATATAAATGCGATCAAGCCGCAGCAGCGGAAAACGTGCCGGGAAGGTGCGTGCCGGGCGGCCATTTTTCATGCTGAACACTTCCTGCAGTCCCGCGCTGCGCTTCAGGAAGCGGTTAGCACGAACCTGCCAGTCATTGAAATCTCCGGCCACCACCAGCGGTGCATCGTGCGGCAGGGCGTTGATACGATCGCTCATCATCTTCATCTGCGCCTGACGGTGCTGCGCTTTTAACCCTAAATGCACACAAATGACATGCAGCGGATCGGGGCGATCCGGCAGGCGAATCTGACAGTGCAACATGCCGCGCTTTTCACTTCCCGCCACAGAAATATCGAGATTTTCATATTCAACAATAGGGAAACGTGACAATATCGCGTTCCCGTGATGTCCCTCGGGATAAACTGCGTTACGGCCATAGGCAAAATCATGCCACATGGTATCGGCCAGATACTCGTAATGAGAGTTTTCCGGCCAGTTCTCAATGTGCAGCGAATGGATAGCGTGGGTGCCCATCACCTCTTGCAGGAAGACAATATCCGCCGAGGTGGCGCGGACAGCGTCGCGCAATTCCGGCAGGATAAAGCGGCGGTTAAAGCTGGTGAACCCCTTGTGGGTATTGATCGTCAGGACTTTAAATGAAAATCCTTGCGTGTTTTGTGGCATACTTCGACGCGCTCCTTTTCATCATCAACAGCACAAAGTGTAGTCTTTGTCACAAATGGATGGTGAAGGGCGCAGAAAATTAGGGCGTTATCCGAAATTTGCTTTACATTGAGGAAATCCGTCTGGCTGCAGCCAGATACACTTGGGCGACCTGTTGGGTCTGCCAGGAGAAGAGAATGAAATGGTCTAATCGTGTTCAGATCGTTACCGGTCAAACCTGTTTGCACATTGCCATGCACCTGCTGGTGATTGCCGCGCTGGTTTGGGGCTGGAAGCACAAGGCGCTGGTTGAAGTGAGCAGTACCCTGGTAGCAGCTTATGCAGTGGTGTTTATCGCCATGCTGGCTCTGCAGCGTAGTGCCCGTTTACGTCGCATGGGTGACGCGCTGGAAGAAGTCACGACAACGTACTACTTCGGCGCAGCGATGTTGACGCTGTTCCTGATCTCTCGCTTCATCCATAACAACCTGTTGATCGGTTGCCTGGGCGTGGTGATGTTGGTCGGGCCGGCACTGGTGTCACTGCTGGCGAAAGAACCCGCGCATCGCGTGGAGAAAAAACGCAGCTAAGCTCAAGCTCAGTGGCGAACAGAAAGGAGCCGAATGCGGCTCCTTTTTTGTTATGCGCCGCGCGATAACGGGCGTAGTGAGCAACGACACCACGCTTGCCACGTCAGGAAGATTACCCACATCATGTTACAGTGCCGTGACTATTGTCAGTCGCGGTGGCAGCGGAAACCTGCTAAACTCCCGCCCTTACGCATGGTAGTTTGTGCCCTTTTCACACGTGAGCCCACTAGGCTTGCGTCATATACCCCCTGAAAACTACATCGCTGACGGCGAACAGGGCGGTTCGGAGTAATACACCTGCATGTCATTTGACTCTCTCGGCTTAAGTGCCGATATTTTGCGTGCGGTAGCGGAACAAGGCTACCAGGAACCGACGCCGATTCAGCGTCAGGCCATTCCCGTAGTGCTGGCGGGCCGTGACCTGCTGGCGAGCGCCCAAACCGGTACCGGTAAAACCGCCGGTTTCACGCTGCCACTGTTGCAGCGTCTCACTGCGAATCCTTCTAACGCGCGCGGCCGTCGTCCGGTACGTGCGTTGATCCTCACCCCTACCCGTGAACTAGCGGCGCAGGTGGGCGAGAACGTCCGTGAGTACAGTCAGTATCTCAATATCCGTTCACTGGTGGTCTTCGGTGGCGTGAGCATCAACCCGCAGATGATGAAACTGCGCGGGGGGGTGGATGTGTTGGTGGCGACCCCTGGCCGTCTGCTGGATCTGGCGCATCAAAATGCGGTTGATCTGTCACAGGTCGAAATTCTGGTACTGGATGAAGCGGATCGCATGCTCGATATGGGCTTTATCCACGACATCCGCCGTGTACTGGCGCGCCTGCCGGCGAAACGTCAGAACCTGCTGTTCTCTGCCACCTTCTCGGATGAGATCAAAACCCTGGCGGAAAAACTGCTGACCAACCCGGAACAGGTTGAAGTGGCGCGTCGTAACACCGCCTCGGAACAGGTTTCGCAGCAAGTACACTTCGTTGATAAGAAGCGTAAGCGGGAACTGTTGTCGCTGATGATTGGTCGCGATAACTGGCAGCAAGTGCTGGTGTTCACCCGTACCAAACACGGCGCTAACCATCTGGCTGAGCAGCTGAACAAAGATGGCATCACCGCAGCGGCGATCCACGGTAACAAAAGCCAGGGCGCGCGTACCCGTGCGTTAGCTGACTTTAAATCCGGTGGCATTCGTGTGCTGGTGGCGACGGATATCGCTGCGCGTGGTCTGGATATCGAAGAACTGCCACACGTCGTGAACTACGAGCTGCCAAACGTGGCGGAAGACTATGTGCATCGTATTGGTCGTACCGGTCGTGCTGCGGCAACCGGCGCCGCGCTGTCACTGGTGTGTGTCGATGAACACAAACTGCTGCGTGATATCGAACGCCTGCTGAAGCGTGAGATCCCGCGCATTGAGCTGGAAGGTTTTGAAGTAGACCCGAGCATTAAAGCGGAACCGATCCAGAACGGTCGCCAGCAGCAGGGTCGCGGCCAGGGCCGTGGTCAGGGTGGTCAGGGTCGTGGACAAGGCGGTAATGTCTCTCGCCCGCACAGTGGCAACGGTCAGCGTCCACAGGGTGGCAATGGCGCACGTCCACAAGGCGAAGCGCGCCCGGCACGTCGCCAGGGCAGCAGTGCCGGTCAAAATGCGCCAGCCGCCAACAGCGGTCGTCGTCGTCCGGCAGCGAAAAAGAGCGGGAACATCTAACGCGATGAGGGTATTACTGGCACCGATGGAGGGCGTACTGGATTCGCTGGTACGCGAACTGCTCTCCGGGGTAAATGATTATGATCTGTGCGTCACTGAGTTTTTGCGCGTGGTCGATCAACTGCTGCCAGTAAAATCCTTCTACCGTTTGTGTCCCGAGCTGCACAACAGCAGCCGAACGGCTTCCGGTACGCGCGTGCGTATGCAGCTCCTCGGGCAATACCCTGAGTGGCTGGCAGAAAACGCCGCGCGTGCGGTGGAGCTTGGCTCCTGGGGCGTCGATCTCAACTGCGGCTGTCCATCAAAGCTGGTGAACGGCAGTGGCGGCGGCGCCACCTTACTCAAAGATCCTGAGCTGATTTATCGCGGCGCGAAAGCGATGCGTGAAGCCGTACCCGATCACCTTCCCGTCACGGTGAAAGTGCGTCTGGGATGGGATTCGGGCGAGCGCCGCTTTGAAATTGCCGACGCGGTGCAGCAGGCCGGCGCCAGCGAACTGGTGGTGCACGGTCGCACCAAAGAAGAGGGCTATCGCGCTGAAAGCATTAACTGGCAGGCGATTGGCGAAATTCGCCAGCGTCTGTCGATTCCGGTGATCGCCAACGGTGAGATCTGGAGCTGGCAGGATGCGCAAGACTGTCTGCGCGTCACCGGTTGCGATGCGGTGATGCTGGGCCGCGGTGCGCTCAACATCCCGAATCTCGGTCGTGTGGTGAAATATAACGAAGCACCGATGCCGTGGCCTGAAGTGGTCGAACTGCTGCTCAAATACACGCAGTTAGAGAAGCAGGGCGATACCGGCATGTATCACGTCGCCCGCATCAAACAGTGGCTCGGCTATTTGCGTAAAGCCTATAACGAAGCCGATGGGCTGTTCAGTGAAATCCGCACCCTGCGCGTATCTGCAGAGATCGCCACGGCGATTGAGCGCCACGCCCTACAGTTAACCGCACCGGTTTAACCCATCCTCATTTAAACGCCGTTGTGTAGTGCATCTGCTTGCTGGCTGAATAGAAGAGGGCAAGTTGCTCGCTGAATTTGCCGGGATCGTGTTGCTCAGCAATTCTCTTCAGTGATTGCGCAGAGTATTGCGTGATCACGCCCGGATTGCGCAAAATATCAATGATATACCCCTTTAGCTGCTGCACGATTTGTCGGCGGATCTGCAATTTACTCTCCTGAGAATCAACCACATACTCATATTCGTCATTCACCGGCTGCTGAATCAGCCACCCTGCACCGGGTGGATTGATCTCCGGCAAGGCGCGAATGTTAGTGGTGATCACCGGACAGCCACTGGCTTGCATCTCCAGCACTGAGAATCCGTAAGTATCCTGCCAGCTGGGCAACAATCCCACGTGCGAATGCTGCAGTAAGGTCAATACCTGATTGTTGGGCAGGGTGGTGAAATGCTGAATGTGGGGCGAGATTTTGATTAAGTGCTCAATGCGCGTGTAGAACGCCTCATCATCCTGAAATTGCCGATGGGCAATATTATGGCGCTGTGTGATGTCCCCAATCAGCGTGACCTGAATCTGGCCGCGGGTGAACACATCCTCTTCGGTTAATTGCGAGATGGCCAGTACCACTTCCGCGCCGCCTTTGCGATAGAACTCATTGCCGATAAAGATGAAACGTATTTCTCCGGGCGAGATCAGGCGCGGTTTAACGCACAACAGCGGTTGCGGCGGATGCAGAACGTGTAACTTGTGTCTGACGGCGGCTTTGATCGCGGGAAACGCATCGAGCAGCTTCCACTGGATGTCGAGGGTCGCTTGCGAGATGGCAATCAACGTGAGGCATTCCGCTTTCGCGATTAATTGCAGCTGCGACTTCAATTCAGGATTGTCGTATTTTGCCACACCGGGCACCGGCAGCACGCGTGGGATTTCGGTTTCAAAGGTGGCGATCCAGTTCCTTTTGGTGTCGGCCACTTCATTGAAAAGGTGAATGACATCCGCATCGTGTGGCAGTAAGCCGGGGAGCGGAAGAAAAATAAATTGTTTATTTTTATGTAAGATTTTTGCTTTGACGGCATTTAAATAGAAATAAATATTCTTTTTTCGGCAATCAATATATTTGTTGTGTGGGTTAGTGATGATATTTCTTTTTTCAGGATATCCGCTTCCACTGATGATTATCTTCATAATCTCTCCTGGTCGGTAGGGAACAGAATGAACAGAGGTCAGAAATTGGCTTAAGCGGGTGCACAGGCTCAACGTTGCCGCTATGCCTATTACGCACCGAAAGTAACGATCGGTATTTGATTGATTAATCTGTAACCTAAAGGCAATCAGGGGCGGAATCTATGTCTTAATGTGAATGATTGCGTGCGCCTCTCTCAGCATTCGCGCGACCTGAAAAGATTAACAGTTGGTTTTGTTGCTATTTTAATGGAATATTTTTTGGATAATCGTTTTCCGAAAAGGTTTTTTTTCAGATTTGTCAGGCCGATGTGTAAAAGAAATTGAATTAATTTCTGTTATTAATCGAAGGTGAAATGCTGGGGCGATATTTAAATAAGCCTGATAAGGGAATTATACAGAATTACCCTATGACACAGTCCCATGTAAAGTCAGGTTCAAGCTCAACGCTAATTGCGCTATAGTAGCGTTTCACATTCATTTGTAATGCCATCACTTATGTCTGACGCCGCTGTACTGAGTCATGCTCAGTTAAATAAACGCATCATCTCCGTTATTGTCTTCACGTTTTTCTGCTACCTCTCGGTAGGGTTGCCGCTCGCGGTGCTACCGGGATTTGTGCATAACCAACTGGGGTTCAGCTCGTTCATCGCCGGATTGATCATCAGCCTGCAGTACTTCGCCACGCTGCTCAGCCGTCCGCATTCGGGCCGTCTGGCCGATCGTTATGGCCCGAAACGTGTGGTGATGATGGGGTTGGTGTGCTGCGGCATGAGTGGCGTACTTTCCCTTTTCGCTGCGTTGTTCACCGATGTGCCGATGCTCAGTCTGGCGCTATTGGCGGTGGGAAGGCTGTTTCTGGGGGTGGGTGAAAGCTTTAGCAGTACTGGCTCAACGCTGTGGGGGATGAACATTGTCGGACCGTTGCAGACGGCGCGTGTGATCTCATGGAATGGCGTTGCCACCTACTTTGCGATGGCGATAGGCGCACCGCTCGGGGTGCTGCTCAATCAAATGTTCGGCATCAGCGGCTTTGCCGGGCTTGTGGCGTTGATGGGCGTCATCGGTTTCTGCATGGCGAGCCGTAAAGCGGCGGTCAGCGTCACCGCGGGCGTGCGTATCCCTTTTCATCGCGTGGTCAGCCGCGTCTGGCTGTTTGGGCTGGCGTTGGGCTTTGGCACCATCGGATTTGGCGTTATCTCAACGTTTATCACGCTCTATTTTGCCAGCCGCTACTGGAGCGGCGCTGCTTTTGCCCTGACGTTGTTTAGTCTGGGCTTTGTGCTGGTGCGTCTGGCCGGTGGCCGCTACATCACTCGTTTTGGCGGGTTGAAAGTGTCGCTGGTGTCATTTGTGCTGGAGTGTGCCGGTCTGCTGTTAATCTGGCAGGCTGATAGCAGTTGGCTGGTGGATATCGGTGCATTCCTGACCGGCGGTGGTTTCTCGCTGGTGTTCCCGGCGCTGGGCGTGGAAGCGGTTAAACGCGTGCAGCAACAGGATCAGGGCTCGGCGCTGGGCACCTACTCGGCGTTTCTTGATTTAGGGCTGGGATTAACCGGTCCGGTGGCGGGATTGCTGATTGGTCATTGGGGGATGCAGTCAGTGTATCTGGCAGCGGCCCTGATGGTACTGGGCGCATTTGCCATAACATTGCGTCTGCAACAGCAGCACGGCCGCGAGGCAGCCGTGCAAACTGTTAATTAATACTTCTCTGGCACCACCATGTTTTCTGGTACTGGCGCGCGGCGATAATCTTCATGACGTTCGCGCGTTGGTAACATTATGGTTTTGCTCTCGCTCTCTTCGTACGGCACCTGTTGCAGCAGATGGCTGATGCAGTTCAGGCGCGCACGCTTCTTATCCACACCTTGCACTACCCACCATGGCGCTTCAGGGATGTGCGTACGCTCCAGCATCTCTTCTTTCGCTTCGGTGTAATCTTCCCAACGGCGGCGGCTTTCGAGATCCATCGGGCTCAATTTCCACTGTTTCAGCGGATCGTGGATGCGGCTCAGGAAGCGCAGTTCCTGCTCTTCATCGGTGATCGAGAACCAGTATTTGATGATCTGAATGCCGCTGCGGGTCAGCATTTTTTCGAATTCCGGCACGCTGCGGTAAAACTCTTCGACTTCGGCTTCATTACAGAAGCCCATCACGCGCTCAACGCCTGCGCGGTTGTACCAGCTGCGGTCAAACATCACAATCTCACCGGCTGCAGGCAGGTGAGCGATATAGCGCTGGAAATACCACTGGGTTTTCTCACGATCGTTCGGCGCGGGCAGGGCGGCGACGCGACAGGTACGTGGGTTTAAACGCTGGGTGATACGCTTGATCACCCCGCCTTTCCCGGCGGCATCACGGCCTTCAAACAAAATCACCACGCGATGTCCGGTGCGCATCACCCAATCCTGCAACTTCACCAGCTCGCCCTGCAGATGCAGCAACTCACGGAAGTAGCGGCGGCGGAAAGCCTTATCGCCTTCCTGCTGCGGTTCACCGTTATCATTGAAGCGCAGATCATCCAGCTCCATTTCCAGCTCTTCGTCGTAGCTGTCGTAAAACTCCTGCAGCAGACGCGCATTGAAGGTCTCGCTGTGGAAGCTATTGTCGTGTGTCGCCATGACTTTTCCCCGTTACAGATGAATAAACAGAGCGTAAAGCAGCCCTGAAAGTAAGACTGAGACCGGCAGCGTCAGCACCCACGCTAGCGCGAGGTTACGAATCGTCGAGAGCTGCAGGCCAGATTTGTTAGCGGCCATCGAACCGGCCACGCCTGATGACAGGACATGTGTGGTGGAGACTGGTAAGCCGAACACATCCGCCGCGCCGATGGTTGCCATCGCCACCAGCTCCGCACTGGCACCCTGTGCGTAGGTCAGATGGGTTTTGCCGATGCGCTCACCGACGGTGACCACAATGCGGCGCCAGCCCACCATGGTGCCGAGCCCAAGGGCAATCGCCACCACCACTTTCACCCACATCGGGATAAAGCGCGTGGCGGCATCCAACTCTTTCTTCACGGCGGTGAGATTGCTGGCAATCTCTTCCGGCATCGCGACTTTGGCCGATTGCAGATGTTTGATGGTTTCGGAGGCGAGGTACATATCATTACGGGTGTTTGTCACCGCCTGAGCCGGGATATTCTCCACGGCACCATAACGACGGATCTGATCGCCGATATCGCCCAGCATCATGCCGAGGGCAGGGAGTACCTGAGGGCGGTTCTGGCTGGTGCGCACGAACTCGGTCAGCACTTCACGCGGCGCGGGCATCGCGGCGGGTGCCGGTTGCAGCGTCAGCAGCTGCTGTTCGGTGACCTGGGTTAATGCGGCCACGCGCGGGATTTGATCCGGCGGCAGCGAACGGTTCAGGGCGTAGGCAATGGGCATGGTGCCCACCAGAATCAGCATGATGAGGCCCATGCCTTTCTGGCCGTCGTTTGAACCGTGGGCAAATGAGACACCGGTACAGGTCAGGATCAGCAGGCCGCGAATCCATGCCGGTGGAGGCTGATTGCCCTTTGGTGCTTCATACAGCTGGCGGTTGCGGATAAAGGCCTTCATCGCCAGCAGCAGGAGCGCCGCACAGATAAAGCCGACAATCGGCGACAGCAGCAGGGCGTAACCCACTTTGATCGCCTGATCCCAATCCACACCGCTGGTACCACTACGACCGTGCAGCAGGGCATTCGCCACGCCCACGCCGATGATCGAACCGATCAGCGTGTGCGAAGAGGACGCCGGCAGGCCGAAGTACCAGGTGCCGAGGTTCCAGATGATCGCTGAGAACAGCAGCGCATACACCATAGCGAAGCCGTTGCCGCTACCTGCCTGCAGAATCAGCTCCACCGGCAGCAGTGAGATAATGCCAAACGCCACCACCCCGCTGGAGAGCAAAACGCCAAGGAAGTTGCAGAAGCCAGACCACACCACGGCAACACCCGGCGACAGCGAATGGGTATAAATCACGGTGGCGACGGCATTGGCGGTATCGTGGAAGCCGTTAACAAACTCAAAGCCGAGCGCAATCACTAAAGCCACGCCCAGCAGCAGGAACGGCGTATAACTGGTGACAGTCGCGCCGGTCTCCTCCACGTCATTAAACAGGTTGATGGCGGTGAACAGCAGGCCGCCGCACAGCAGGATCAGGAAAATGATGCGTGAGATTTTTCCGTTGCCCTGGTTAAGATTCGGGCGTCCGTTTTGGGACGATGATGTAGATGCAGGTAAACTGTTTTCAGCCATAACACACCCCGGTGTGGATTGACGATGCTCGATTGGCATCCGTTACCCGCAGTGTGATACGTGGTTTGTATGACAGAATGATGATCGCGATCACGCTCTGTCATCTTGCTGTAACACGGCTGTCGCAGTCTGTGGATCTGACCGCTTCGGGATCCTCACGCTGCCATGCTCCAGCCTGTCTTGCCGCTTGCCTCATTGCCGGACTTCAATAATGAAGTGGCCGGACTCATTCATGGGTATCTGTTCACGCCGGAAGCACCGCCACAGCGGCTCAACGCGCGTGAAGCTTCGCAGCTCGCGCAGCAAAATTTGCCAGAATCCTATTTTCTTTGGCTACACATCAACCTGAATCATGCCCGTGCCGAGCGCTGGGTTCAGGACCACTTTAGTGTAGACGATGATTTTTTCGATGAGATCCATTCTGCTTCACCGCGCACGCGTTTGGCCCATCAAAACGATGCGCTGCTGGCAGTGCTCAATGATGTGACTTTCAGTAAAGAAGAGCGCAGTACACAGAATGCCACGCTGTGGATTTGGTGTTGTACACACACCATTGTCACCGCGCGTTATCGCCCGGTGGGAATGATTGAGCGCATGCATCAGCAAATTGATCGTCTCCCGTTCGCCGAGCCGGATGCGATGCTGTTGTGGTTGCTGGGTGAGCAGGAAGCGCAACTAGAGCAAGTGGTGCGCCGCTCCAGTCAGGCGGTGGATGCCATTGAGGAGCGTTTGCTCAGTGCCGCGATTAAAAGCAACCGCAGTGAGTTGGGCCATTTACGCCGTATGCTACTGCGTGTGCAGCGTTTGCTGGCACCGGAACCCGCCGCGCTATTTCGTTTGTTAAATCGGCCACCAAAGTGGCTCAAGCGCGAACCGCTAAGTGAACTGCGCATCTTTACCGAAGAGTTCAGCGTCGCATTGAATGACCTGGCGGGACTGATGGAACGCATTCGTTTGTTGCAGGAAGAGATTGCCGCGAGTTTGATGGAGCAGAGTAACCGCACGCTGTTTTTACTGACGGTGATCACCGTGCTGGCGCTGCCGATTAACATCATTGCCGGCTTTTTCGGTATGAACGTGGGCGGGATTCCGCTAGCAAATAATCCGCACGGTTTCTTACTGCTGGTGATTGTGGTGTTGGTGTTTACCCTGGTGGCGGGCTGGCTGGCGTTGAGACGGCGGCGGGAATAACCCCGTAGATAAGCCAATGAGTGCGTATTTAACCCGGTACGCATAAATGCGCCCCCTACGAATACCATACCCAACTTTGTAGGGTCGCCATTAATGCCGACCAAAGCGCACTTAAGTGACAAGCATTACGCAATAACATCGTAGGGTTGCCACTTATGGCGACCGGGCAAAAAAAAGCCAGCCACAATGGGCTGGCTTTTTACTGCATGGCGAGTCAGCGATTACAGGCTGTTGCCGGTCGCTGGCGCAGGCTGAGCAGCCGGAGCCACATCACTCTGCGGTGCAACGGCGCTGGCGCCCTGCGGGGTCATCGGCTCTTCTTTTGGCGTGGCGTCAGAAGATTCCTGAACCGGTACCGGAGCAGGCATCACTTCACCCTGCGGACCGTTGATTTTAGTTGGCATGCCGTTACGCGCCTGAATCGCGTTATTCACCGCGTCCTGGTTAGTGCTGCCATCGGCAATCACTTTGGTCACCGCTGCGGTCAGCGTAATCGGCACCACTTCACGTGAGTTGAACTGCTCTTCGGTAGTAGAGAGTGGGTTGTGCACTTCTACATAGCGAGAACCGTCTGGCTCAACGGTGGCTTTCACCGGCTGATCGATAAACTGTACGCGAGTGCCAACCGGCACGTTGTCGAACAGCCATTTGATGTCGTCAGCACGCAGACGCACACAGCCGTGGCTCACGCGCAAACCGATACCGAAGTTGGCGTTAGTACCGTGAACCGCGTACAGACGGCCGATATACAGCGCATACAGGCCCATCGGGTTATCCGGACCTGCCGGGAATACGGCTGGAATGCTTTCGCCACGTGATGCGTATTCTGCGTGCATCGCTTTGGTTGGCGTCCAGGTTGGACCGGCTTTTTTACGCTGAACGGTCGTGGTCCAGTTCACTGGCGTGTCTTTACCCAGTTCACCGATACCGATTGGCAGCACAACCACGGTCTTGGTGCCTTTCGGATAGTAGTAAAGACGCATTTCCGCGCTGTTGATCACGATGCCTTCACGCGGGGCGTCAGGCAGGATCAGCTGCTGAGGGATCACCATTTTGGTGCCCGCTTTTGGCAGATAAACATCAACGCCCGGATTGGCTTCCAGCATGTTGCTGAGGCCCATCTGGTACTGAGCAGCAAAGGCTTCCAGCGGAAGTCGGCTGTCATCAGGCACGGTGATTTCAAGGTTTTCGCCGATCAAACGGCTGTTAGCCGCTGGCAGCGGATACACTACTGCGAATGCCGACTGGCTGAACGCCGCCAGTACCAAAGCAAGTGAAGCGAACGCGCGAATGCTCTTTTTCATGTTTTTCAAGTCGTTATAGCCGTGTTTCAGGCTTGTCAGTGTGTCGAATCCATCATGGTCTCAATGACCCGGTGCGCATTATATGTGCATAGGCGCAGTGATGGGAATCAGGATTTTCAATGGCTGATGATACTTTACTTAAATAGTGGGCATTTCCCGACCCATCTCGTTGCCGTACCGCCCAAAATGTGAATTTTCTTAAGGCTGCCACAGCGTCACTTCATTGCTCAATTTACGATTGAGGAAAAAAGCGGCACTGATTAACGCCAGATGCGACAGCGCCTGCGGCATATTTCCCAGCGCTTCGCCATGCGTAGTAAATTCCTCGGCGTACAATCCCAGGGGATTGGCATAGCTCAGCAACTTTTCAAACTCAAAATGGGCTTCATGCACGCGTCCGGCCCGCGCCAGACACTCCACATACCAGAAGGAACAGGCGGCAAAGGAACCTTCACCCCCGGTTAAGGCATCGGCAGGGGTTTCACTAATGTTATAGCGGCGCACTAAACCGTCGCTCACCAGATGCGTTTTAATCGCGTCAAGGGTGGCAATCCAGTCGGGATCGGTGGAGCTGACAAAGCGCACCAGCGGCATGAGCAACATAGAAGCATCAAGGAACTTGCCGCCGCGTGTAGCGGTAAAATGGCCCAGTTCCGGGCTCCAGAAGTTTTGCCAGATGTCATCGCGGATCTCGCTGCGCACACGATCCCAGCGCTCATACGGCATCGGCAATGAACGCTTCAGACCGAGACGCAGGGCGCGATCCAGTGCCACCCAGCACATCAGGCGCGAATGCAGAAAGTGCTCTGGCTCACCGCGCATCTCCCAGATACCGGCATCGGGCTGATTCCAGTTGCCGCAGACATAATCAATCATGTCGGAAACATGCCGCCAGCCGCGCTGTGAAATGGCTTCACCGTATTTATTGGCAAGGTAAATGGCATCCATCAGCTCGCCGTAAATATCCAGCTGGGTCTGCCGCCACGCATCATTGCCGATGCGCACCGGGCGCGAGTTGGCATAGCCGGAAAGATTGAGCAACTCGGTTTCATGCAGTTCGGTACCGCTGTCCAGACGGTACATCACCTGCAGGTGCGGCGTGTCGTCATGACTGTGCTCGACGCAGCGACCCACCCAATGGGTAAAGTCTCGCGCTTCTTCCACATAACCCAGGCGCATCAGCGCATACATGCTAAAGGAGGCATCCCGAATCCACGAGGCGCGATAATCCCAGTTGCGCTCGCCGCCTAACTCTTCCGGCAGGCCAAAGGTTGCTGCAGCGGCAATCGAACCGTGCTGTTTCGAGGTGAGTAGTTTGAGTGCCAGTGCGGATCGCGTCACCATTTCCTGCCAGCGTCCGCGATACGTGCTGTGGCTGCTCCAGCGCCGCCAGTAGGCCAGTGTATCGCTGAAGCACTGTTCAGTGGCAATCTCCGCCACAAAGGGATCGTCATCGCTGCCAAAGACAAACTCAGCAGATTCCCCGGCCTGGAGGGTAAATTCGGCAACTGCACTGTGGTTTTCCCGGGTCATTACCACCGTAGCACTCAGCCGTAACGCGGGCTGGCCTTCGGCAAGAAAGGCCACGCCACCGGGGCGCAGTTCGGTATGGGTTTCGGCACGGGCATAATCATGGCGCGGGGCGCACAGCAGATTGAAGGTGGCCGAACCGCGCACCATTTTGACCCGGCGTACCAGCCGCGGCACTTTATTGGGCTGGTCGCAGATCGGCATGTAATCGGTTATCTCTGCCACGCCCGCATCGCCTAACCAGCGCGTCTGTAAAATATTGGTATCCGGCAGATAGAGCTGCTGCTGGCGCGCATTTTTCCAGTCCGGTGCCAGTGAGAACAGACCGGCATCATCGCCATCCAGCAACGCAGCAAACACGGACGGGCTATCCAGTTCCGGCCAGCAGAGATAATCGATGGTGCCGTCATTGGCGATCAATGCACAGGTCCGTAAATCCCCAATCACGCCGTGATCATCAATTCTGCGTTTAATTTTGCTCATCCTGCCTCCTTGACTGCATCTGATTGTTAACTATAGACGAAAGGGTGTTTTCGGCTGACCCGAGGCACAGATCGATAACTTCTATACTGTGAAGACACCCATCACGCAGGAGAATGTTATGGCACTGGGCAAACAGAAAGTGGCCGTGGTTACCGCATCCGATTCCGGCATTGGCCGCAGCTGTGCCGTCATGCTGGCTGAAGCGGGCTACACGTTAGGGATCACCTGGCGCTCAGATGAAGCGGGGGCACAGGAAACGGCGCGACTGGTCGAGAGTAAAGGGCAAACCGCACAGGTACGGCAGCTGGATCTCTCTGATCCGCAAGAAGGGGGCAAGCAACTGGCGCAGCTCATCAATTCACTGGGTCGCATTGACGTACTGGTCAACAACGCGGGCGTGATGATGAAAGCTGATTTTCTCGATGTCACCTTTGAAGATTGGCGGAAAACGTTCAGCGTCGATGTGGATGGTTCGTTTATCTGCGGACAGATCGCTGCCCGTCATATGGTCGATCAGGGCGATGGTGGGCGCATCATTAACATCACTTCAGTGCATGAACACACTCCGTTGCCGGATGCCACCGCTTACACCGCGGCGAAACATGCGCTCGGCGGTCTGACCAAGTCGATGGCGTTGAGTTTGTTGCCCCATCACATTCTGGTGAATGCCGTGGCACCGGGCGCGATTGCCACTGCGATGAACCATCTGACTGACGATCAGGCGCGCAGCACACGTATGCCGGAAATTCCGATTGGACGCCCCGGTGATACGCGTGAAGTGGCAAGTTTAGTGGCGTGGTTGTGTTCGGAATGGGCGACCTATACCACCGGACAATCGTTTATTGTTGACGGTGGCTTTATGTTGGCCAACCCGCAGTTTAAAGGTTACCACCACTAATCCGCCCGGCGGCGGTTCCAGCGGCGAATCACGTAACGCAGCGCGATGCCGAACACAATCGCCGCCACCAGCCACAACAAATGTTTAAGGTGCTGGTCGAGCTTGTGCAGCCACGGGGTAATGATCTCCCCGGCGAAGTAACCCAGGGTGACAAAGATCAGCGACCAGAGCGCGGCGCCTATCACGTTGAGCACAAAGAAGCGCAGCGGTTTTAACCGGCTGGTACCGATGATGATCGGGCCAATAATGCGGAAGCCGTACATAAAGCGCACGCCAATCACAAACAGACTCGGGCGCTTCTGAATCAGGCGATTGGCTTTACGAATGGTGTCTTCATGTTTACGGAAACGGCGCAGGATGCGCGTGCCGTAGCGACGGCCCAGCCAGAACAACAGCTGATCGCCGATAATCCCTCCGATCATCGCGGCCAGCACCACGCCGGTGAAGTGCAGCAGGCCTTCATGCGCCGCCACGCCGCCCAGCAGGGTAAAAGTTTCCCCTTCCGCGATACAGCCAATCAGCAACGCCAGATAGCCGTACTGCGTAATTAATCCATTGATATCGAGATGCAAATTATCCTCCCTGTCGCGATTGATTCAGGTAACAGTTTATACGCCAGCGGCTTTTTTTGTGCCGCTGTCCGCAAAAACAGCCGCGCCGATTATACTTGAAGGGAAGCTGCCTGAGTGAGACAGCCTGATCGCTGAAGTGGCAGCCCGTCGCATCAGAGGAGTGATTTTATGAATCATGTCTGGGGTCTTCTGGCGCATCCTAACCAGGAAATGCGCGATATCAAGCAAGAAAACGAGAGCGTTTCGCACCACTACACCCACCATGTTTTGATGATGGCAGCGATCCCGGTGATCTGTGCCTTTATCGGTACCACACAACTGGGCTGGAATCTGGGCGAAGGGCAGTTCGTACAACTCAACCTGCTGACCGGCATCGGTCTCGGCATTCTTTTCTATCTGATTATCTTAGGCGGCGTGGCGGTGATGGGCCGCGTCATTCATTGGATGGCGCGCGATTATCCGCAGCGTCCCAGCGTTCAGCGCTGTACCGTGTTTGCTGGCTATGTCGCCACCCCGTTGTTTATTAGTGGGCTGGTGGCACTTTATCCGCTGGTGTGGCTGTGCGTGTTGGTCGGCGCGGTGGCGTTACTCTATACCGGTTATCTGCTGTACGTCGGCATTCCGGTGTTCCTCAATATTGATCGTGAAGAGAGCATGCGCTTCTCAGGATCGACACTGGCGATTGGTGTGCTGGTGTTTGAAGTACTGCTGGCACTGACCGTGGTGTTGTGGGGTTACGGACCACGATTGTTCTAACCTGCAATGACACCGTGAACGGGAGGCCATTTGGTCTCCCGTTTTTTTAACGCTCAGAAACAATCTACCTAAGAAATTTCGCAGATAAGCGCGTATTATGCTGCTGCCAGCCCGCATCCCGTCTGGTTTGATGCGCGCGGCCTGTGTCTTAAACACGGCGCAAAACTCCTAACCGGATTTTTTTGACACGATGTCTGTAAAAATGCGTATTTCCTTGCTGTCGCTGGCGCTGTTTGTCGCCGCACCGGCAGCTGTCACTCCGGCACTGGCCGCGCCTGCTGCGCTGTCTAATCTGGCGCCGATTGCCCAACCGCAAATCGCCTCCGGCAGTGCCATGATTGCCGATCTTGAAACCAATAAAGTGCTGTTCTCCAGCCATCCGGATCGTGTGCGGCCTATCGCGTCACTCACCAAGCTGATGACGGCAATGGTGGTGCTGGATGCCAAACTGCCGATGGATGAGATGCTGTCGGTGGATATTAGCCACACGCCAGAAATGCGTGGGGTGTTCTCTCGCGTCAAATTGAACAGCGAAATCAGCCGCCGCAATATGCTGCTGCTGGCGCTGATGTCTTCGGAAAACCGTGCTGCCGCCAGCCTGGCGCATCACTATCCGGGCGGTTATGACGCCTTTATCCGCGCGATGAATGCCAAAGCACGTGCGCTGGGCATGACGCATACCCACTATGTTGAACCGACAGGTTTGTCGATTCACAACGTCTCCAATGCGGAAGATTTGATTAAGCTGGCAAAAGCCACGCGTCAATATCCGTTGATTGGTGAACTGAGCACCACCAAAGAAGATACGGCGGTGTTTAAACATCCGAACTATGCGCTGCCGTTCCGTAACACCAATCACCTGGTGTACAAAAACGACTGGCGTATCGCGCTGACCAAAACCGGTTATACCGATGAAGCCGGCCACTGCCTGGTGATGCGCACGGTGATCAACAACCGTCCGGTGGCGCTGGTGGTGCTGGATGCGTTTGGCAAGTACACCCACTTTGCCGATGCCAACCGTCTGCGTGACTGGCTGGAAACCGGCAAAGCGGCGCCGGTTCCGGCAGCGGCGCTGGCCTACAAGAAGCAGAAATCGTCGCAAACGGCCAGCAACGAGTAATCACGACGTCTGTTTCCCTTCACAGATGCACAATGGATTGTGCGTCTGTGAGTGCTTCCGATTGGCGGGATAAGTACTCCCGAACGACCAAAAAAATCCCTAATCGTCAGCACCAAAGTTTTCGCGCTTCATTCCTATAGTTTCCGCTTCGGCTACGCTCTACACTGGCCGCCATCTAAAGTTAACTGGCATTTATCGGCTGTCATTGCGCTGGAATCTCACTCATATGTACAAGCTTCGTTCGCTATTTACCCCATTTATACTGCTGCTGGTGCTGTTAAGCCCGGCACTGAGCTACGCGGATGACAACACTGCCGCCGCGGCTCAGCAAGAGGACGCCGCACCCAAGGTCAATCCTGCGGTTGAGCTGCCGAAAATGCAGAAAATCCTCGACAAGATTAAAGGCCAGGTGTCAGGCGATACCAATGAGAGCCAGCTCAACCAGCTCAATGAGATGGCGCTGGAGCTATCCGGTAACGCAGAAACTTTAGGCCAGGCGCTGATCCCGCAGCGTCAGCAACTGGATGCGCAGCTCGCGGTACTGGGTCCGGCACCGAAACCGGACAGCGGCGTGAAAGAAACGCCGGAAGTGACGCGCAAACGCGCCTCGCTGGAGAGCCAGAAAAGTAAACTGGACGATCAAATCAAGCAGGCCGATGGCATTAAAAATGGCGCGCTGGTGCTTTCCTCCCAGATCGTCAACCTGCGTCGTGACCAGCTGAAGAGCCAGCTGGCGCTGAACTCCGGTAGCATCCTGGGACCGCGCTTTTGGGCGCCGATGGTCAGCCGTCAGGATTTGGATGGCGAGAAAATCAGCGACTTTATCGCTGAATTGCAGGACACCGCAGCACTCTCCTGGGAGCCTGGCTGGCGCTTTGGCACTATCGGCTGGTTGATTGCGGCCATGCTGGTGATGACGCTGGGGCGCCGTTACAGCGAAGAGTTTCTCGCCTGGGTGAGCATCCATAAAATGCCGGAAGGGCGTCTGCGCCGTAGCTTCCTGGCGGCAGCGATTGCGCTGACAACCCTGGCCGCGGTGGTGCTGACCTTTAACTTTATCGCGCTGGCGTTTACCCGTCGTGATGAGGTCTCGACTGATGTGCAGGATTTTGTTGAGCGTCTGGTACAACTCAGCGTCTATTGTGGTTTGATCGCCGGTTTGGGCCGTGCTTTCCTGTCGACGCGCCGTCCGAGCTGGCGATTGCCCAGCATCTCCAATGAAGTCGCGCAGGCGCTGAAGCCGTTCCCGCCGATTACCGCTGCGCTGGTGTTTATTTTCCAGACCGCAGAGTCCTTTAACTACAGCGTCGGCACCAGCCTGAACACCACCATCTTCGCTAACGGCCTGACGGCACTGCTGATCGGTACCACCGGCCTGGCGATTAGCATGCGTACCAACCGCGTGCGCCGTCGCCTGGCGCAAGAGGGGAATCCACCGGAAGCGCGTCCCACTATCGTTGGGCTGGTTCAGCTGGCGTTGACCCTGACCGCGCTGGCGATTCTGATTTCGTTGATCATCGGCTATGTCACGCTGGCCCGCTTCCTCGGTTATGAGGTGATTTGGTGCGGCATTCTGTTTGGCTCGTTCTACTTCCTCAGCCATTTGATCAATGACGGCTGTGAAAGCCTGTTTTCTACCAACAACGCTACCGGCAAACGTCTGCAGACCTCGTTAAACATTGACGAACGCCATCTGCAGCAGGCGGCTACGCTGCTGGGGGCTATTGGTAAAACAGCACTGATAGGGATTGTGGTGCTGGCGCTGCTGAACGGCACCTTCGCCTCTTCAACGCCGATCGAACTGATTCAGAAGGTGATTGAGTTCTGGGGCGGCAAAGGTCTGGAATCACTGAACATCGTGCCGGCGCATATGGTGAATGCCATTCTGTGTCTGGTGGTGGGCATCTACGTGCTGCGTTCGGTGCGTCGCTGGCTGGATAAAGATTTCCTGCCAAAAACCACCATGGACGTGGGCATGCGCGTATCGTTGGTGACGCTGTTCAGCAATATCGGCTATGTGCTGATCATTCTGCTGACGCTCTCGATCATGGGCCTGCAGTGGAACAAACTGGCGTGGATCGTCAGCGCCTTGTCGGTCGGTATTGGTTTCGGCTTACAGGAGATAGTGAAGAACTTTATCTCCGGTTTGATTCTGTTAACCGAGCGCCCGGTGAAAGTGGGCGATCTGGTGAGTATCAGCGGCATTGAAGGGGATATTCGCCGTATCAATGTGCGCGCCACCGAGATTCAGCTGAGTGATAAATCCACGGTGATTGTGCCGAACTCACAGTTCATCTCACAGAACGTGCGTAACGCCACCATGGGCAATGCACAGGGTGTGGTGACCATTATGTTGACCTTCCCGCTGGATATCGATCCGGTGCGCGTGCGTGAGATTCTGCTGGAGGTTTACCAGGAGAACGAGCGTATTCTGGAAACGCCTGAGCCATCCGTCTCATTCAAGGATTTGACCTCTGCGGGTATCGTGTTGAGCGTCACCGGCAACGTGGCGGGCCAGCGTCAGATCTCCAGCGCCAAGAGTGATTTGCTGTTTGATATTCTGACACGCCTGCGTAAAGAGGGCATTGTGCTCTCGACACCGCAGACGATGATCATTGAACGTCGGGCAATACCTGCCGCAGCGCAGGATGAAGGCGAGCAACTGTCATAATCCAATGGGCGGCTTTCGGGCCGCCCATTAGTTTAATCAAGCCTTCACCGCCCAACCCTTCTGCTTACTGGTTTTACCAATCCCCGGATTAAAGGTATTGGTCGGATCGAGCTGACGATAAAACGCCTGCAACTGCGGTTTCGCCTGATAAAGATGCCCGACGTTGTGCTCGGCGGGATACTCGGCACCACGCTCGCTCAGAATTGCCAGCATCTTCTCCTTCAGCGCATGCGCATCCACGCCTTTCTTCACGATGTAATCCTGATGGAATACATGGCAGAAGAAGTGGCCGTAATAGAGGCGATGGCTCAGATCGTTGTCGAACTCGGCGGGTAAACGTTCAAACCAGTCGCTATCGTTGCGGCGCAGCGCAATATCCAGTGCCAGAATATCTTCCACTTCATCCGCATGCACCGCGTGGTAGCGCACCGCGGCACCGGCAGCGGCGAAGCGATGCAGGAAAGCATGTGCGCCTTCCTTGCCGTCGCAGGCAAAGAACTCGCCACCGCCTTCGCGGAAGTATTCGTGCAAATACTCCTGCGCTTCCGTAACGCCTTCACCGGACATTTTCAGCATCAGGTGATGTTCAAACTTATCGCGATACTGCTTCATGCGTTTCGGCAGATGGGCAGGTAACCAGCCGCTGATGCGCTGCAACACGCGATCGGTAAAGTGGGGTTTAACAAAACTCAACTTACCCAGCCAGGCATCCACCCGACCTTTCAACGTGAAGAACAGCGGCATTTTGTCGGTGCCGAGCTTGTCGATCATCACAAAGGTGTCTTTGCCGTACACTTCGGCGATATCGAAAATGTCGCGGTGCATGTATTCGCCCGCTACCGGTAAGTTGTTAAACTCGGCCAAAATATGGCGGCGCAGATCGCCCAATACCGCCGGATCGTTGGTACCGATATAAAACACCTGCTGTTTCGGTTCGGTGGGGAAGGTATCAAGACGCACGGCGAATACCGCCAGTTTGCCCGCGCAACCCGAAGCCTCGAACAGGCGGCGCTCATCGGCGTTGAAGCGAGCGGGTGTATCCGCATGGATATCGCGCACGCGTTCTGCATATTCATGATCCGAAGCATGACGTTCATCCCAGCGCACATCGCTCTGCTGCCAGCGATCGTCATCCAGTCGACCGAGCATCTCTTCCGGCGAGTGGCCGAGATCCATGCCGAGATGATTGACCAGCTTCAGTTTGCCGTCGGCATCAATCTGCGCATAAAGCGCCATTTCGCTGTAGGCCGGACCGCGTTTGATCAGCGAACCGCCGGAGTTATTACAAATCCCGCCCATGACCGACGCGCCGATACACGAGGAACCGATCACCGAGTGCGGTTCACGTCCCAGCGGCTTAAGGGCTTTTTCCAGCTGATAAAGGGTGCTGCCGGGGAAGGCCAGAATCTGATTGCCGCCATCGATCAGCTGCAATTTATCGAGGCGCAAAGTACTGATGATCACCACCGGTCGATCGTAATCATTGCCGTTGGGCGTCGAGCCTTCGGTCAGGCCGGTGTTGGCGGCCTGCATCAGAATCACTGCATCGGCCTGCACCAGCGCCTGCAATACCCGCCACAACTCCAGCAAGGAGCCGGGGAACACCACCGCCAGCGCATCGCCTTCACCGGAGCGGAAACCCTTACGATAGCGTGCGGTTTGTTCCGCCTCGGTTAACAGATGTGACGGGCCGACGAGGCGGCGCAGTTCAGCCAGCAGTGTAGGGTGTGAGGTGTTGTTATTCATGAACCTGTCCTTGTCGTTAACGTTGCGCATCTACTTTAGCACGCGTCAACGGCATGGTCGCGGTGTGACATCGGTGGCTACCTGCTATCCTGAACTTGTGGCACACTGGCCCGGTTATTTCGATATTGCGCAGTCACTTAAGAGAACCCGACCTGATGAAATGGATTTGCTCTGTTAGCCTCGCTGTTTCCCTTGCCATGCAGCCTGCCTTCGCAGATGACCTGTTTGGCCCCCATCCGATGACTGAACAGGCGCGTGACGCCTTTGTTAACCAGCTGCTCGGCAAAATGACCCTTGATGAAAAAATCGGGCAGATGCGCTTGATCAGCGTGGGGCCAGACACGCCAAAAGAGGCGGTTCGCGACATGATCCAGCACGGTCAGGTTGGCGCAATCTTCAATACCGTCACGCGTCCGGATATTCGCGCGATGCAGGATCAGGTGATGCAACTCAGCCGCCTGAAAATTCCATTGTTCTTCGCCTACGACGTGGTGCACGGTCAGCGTACCATTTTCCCGATCCCGCTCGGCCTCGCAGCCAGCTGGGATCTGGATGCGATCGGGGAAGTCGGCCGCATCTCCGCCTATGAAGCCGCCGATGATGGTCTCAATATGACCTGGGCGCCGATGGTGGATGTCACGCGCGAGCCGCGCTGGGGACGCGTGTCTGAAGGCTTTGGAGAAGACACTTTCCTGTCCTCGCAAATGGGCAGCGCGATGGTGAAATCCATGCAGGGCAAAAGCGCGGCCGACCGTTATTCGATCATGACCAGCGTGAAGCACTTCGCCGCTTATGGCGCAGTGGAGGGCGGACGTGATTACAACACCGTGGATATGAGCCCGCAGCGCCTGTTCCAGGATTATCTGCCACCGTACAAAGCTTCTCTGGATGCGGGCAGCGGCGGCGTGATGGTGGCGCTCAACTCACTGAACGGCACGCCAGCGACGGCGGATGGCTGGTTGCTGAAAGACCTGCTGCGCGGTGAGTGGAAATTTAAAGGCATCACCATCAGCGATCACGGCGCGATCAAAGAGCTGTTGAAACACGGCGTGGCCAGCGATCCGCAGGATGCGGTGCGTATTGCGCTGAAGTCCGGCATCGATATGAGTATGAGCGATGAGTACTACAGCAAATACCTGCCAGGGCTGGTCAAGAGTGGTGCCGTTACCATGGCAGAGATCGACGATGCCGCGCGTCACGTGCTGAACGTCAAATATGATATGGGCTTGTTTAACGATCCCTACAGCCATTTGGGGCCAAAAGGCAGCGATCCGCAGGACACCAATGCCGAGAGCCGTCTGCATCGTGCCGAAGCGCGTGACGTGGCGCGTAAGAGCATTGTGCTGCTGAAAAACTGGCATGAAACCTTACCGCTGAAAAAAGACGCCACCGTGGCGCTCGTGGGGCCATTGGCCGACAGCCAGCGTGACATTATGGGCAGCTGGTCAGCCGCGGGCGTGGCGAAACAGTCGATTCCGCTGCTGCAGGGTGTGCGCAATGCGATGGCGGGCAAAGGCACCGTGCTGTATGCCAAAGGAGCCAACATCACCGATAACAAAGGTATTCAGGACTTCCTCAACCTCTACGAACAGGCGGTTAGCGTGGATAAACGCTCGCCGCAGGAATTGATTGATGAAGCCGTTGCCCAGGCGAAGAAAGCGGATGTGGTGGTTGCTGCCGTGGGCGAAGCGCAGGGGATGGCGCATGAGGCCTCCAGCCGCAGTGACCTGGTGATTCCGCCAAGCCAGCAAAAACTGCTGGCGGCGCTGAAAGCGACCGGCAAGCCGTTGGTGATTGTGCTGATGAATGGCCGTCCACTGACGGTGGTGAATGAAGATCGTATTGCGGATGCGATGGTAGAAACCTGGTTCAGCGGCACCGAAGGGGGGAATGCGATTGCTGACGTACTGTTTGGCGATTACAACCCATCGGGCAAACTGCCGATGTCCTTCCCGCGCTCCGTGGGCCAGCTGCCGATTTACTACAACCACTTGCCAACCGGGCGTCCGTACAACTTCGCGAAGCCGAACAAGTACACCTCGCATTACTACGATGCGGTGAATGGCCCGCTGTATCCGTTTGGTTACGGTCTGAGCTACACCACTTTCACCGTTTCGCCGGTGAAAATGTCCGCCAAAACCATGCCGCGCAATGGATCAGTTGAAGCGAGCGTTACTGTTACCAACACCGGCAAACGTGATGGTGCCACGGTGGTACAGATGTATCTCAACGATCCGGTGGCCAGCATCAGCCGTCCGGTGCAGGAGCTGCGCGGCTTCAAACGCATCATGCTGAAAGCGGGCGAGTCACAGACCGTAAGCTTTAAGATTGATGTGGATGCACTGAAATTCTGGAATCAAAAAATGCAGCATGTCGCCGAGCCGGGCAAATTCAATGTGATGATTGGCCTGGATTCGGTCCGCACGCAAGACGGGCAGTTTGATTATCTGTAAACGTTAGTGCGATTTGGCACAGGGTCAGCAGGAATGCTGTCCCTGTAATGCTATGCTGGCGGGGTGTTGTCAGGTTGAACTAAAAACCGATCTGACAACGCTTTGCTTGCCAGGTTTTGCAGGATTGGCCTGAGTGCTGATCCTGCAATGCTTTGCTTGCCAGATTTTACAGGGTTGGCATTTATGCCTGCTACGTCAATCAGCTCATCATCCAGACACCATGAATCTTCGTAACCGCATCCAGCAGCAAGTCTTTCGCCTGAATGGCCTCGCACTGAACGAATTCGATATCTCGCAACCGTTGGGCGATCCGGGTCTGTTTGGCCCCGATCATGTGATTTGGCGTGTGCACGGCGATTTCCCTTCGATGCTGTGCGGTGGGATTAGCGCACTCATGCTGCAAATGCTGCATCCGGCAGCGCTGGCAGGAGTGTGGGATCACTCCAACTTTCGTCAGGACATGCTGGGCCGTTTACGGCGCACCAGCCAGTTCATCGCTGTCACCACCTTTGGTAACACGCAGGATGCCAACATCCTGATCGAGCGCGTTAAAGCTATCCACCTGCGCGTCACCGGTATTGATAACGCAGGGCAACCCTACGCCGCCAGCGATCCGCATTTACTGACCTGGGTGCACGTGGCGGAAACCAGCCGCTTCCTCGCCGCGCATCTGCGCTATAAAAATCCGCAGCTCTCGCTAGCCGAGCAGGATCGCTATTACGATGAAGCGGCGCTCATCGCCGAAGCACTGGGCGCGGAAAAGGTGCCGAAAACGGTGCAGGCGGTGGACGCTTATCTGCAGGCCATGCGCCCGGAACTGATTTGCGATGAACGCACGCTGGAAGTGATGCAGCTACTAATCAATGCACCGGCCCCAAGCTGGCAGGCGAAACCGGCGATGCGGGTGATGCTAAAAGCCGGGATGGGATTGCTACCGGACTGGGCGCAACAGCAAATTCAGCAGCCGATCAGCCCGTTGACACAGTGGCGCGTGGATAAAGAGATCGCGTTGATTGCCGGTTTGCTACGCTGGTCAATTCAGCGCGGGGCTTATTCCCGCGCCATGCAACGCATGGGACGCTAACGCTACAAATGCAGCTCGTCCTGCTTTTTGGTGTAGGTGCGCGGTGTGCGGGCTTCACGTTTAAGAGTGAGCTGGCGCTGCTGATAATGATGAAGCAGCATCCCTAATCCCACTCCCAGCAGTGCTAATGGCAGCAAGCTGTAGTAAATGTCGATGGGTAACAACACCAATAGCACCGCACCACCGAGCATGAACGTGAGCGCTGACATCACCCATGTATAGCGAAGAAACAGCCACACTAAAATCGCGAAAATCACGACATCGCGCAGGTTCAAATCGAGGTTTTGCAGCACCATGCTGAGCAGCTCCGCAAGGAGGAATGTGCAGACAATAGCATGCGAGGCGGCAAATGAATCGCGAATTAATTTGAAGTTTGTCAGGGCGTTGTGCTGGCATTCATCAGCCATTCTCACGCTTCCTGACTGCACTTTGAGAGTTTTACCCTTGTGTCACGTGGTGCGAGTGCCGATCCTGCTCTATTCTCAGGGAAAATGGATCCCTCAAGGCTTTGTCGAGGCGTTATGACACACCAACCTCTGATTGCTGAGGTGCCAAATCAGCAAAACACACTCACCGCTATCGTCGAACAGGATGCGCGCACGGCCTACTTTTACATCTGGCCGAATGATCTGTTTCGCAGCCAGTATGCGGTGCGCGGCTGCTGGCTGCGCAATCTGTTGCCTGCACCGGCGCGTGAAGATCGTGAAGCGATGGAGCAGGGCATTGCGCCACTGCTCAGCGCAGAGTATTGCCGCACCTTAGAAGCCGAGCCGATGCTCGATCCTGCTGGTCTACAGATTCTGTGGGAACCGAGTGATGACGGCGCAGCCCTGTGGTATTACGGCCAACTGCTGGCGGTGATCCCTGGCTGGAGTCTGTATCAGGATAAGCAGGTTAGTTTCTCCGCGGGCTGCATCAAAGAGAATCGCCTGACCGCGCCGCTCGGCTCCGCCTCCACCAATGATTACTATGCTCGCGCCGAGCAGCAGCGCCACTTCTGGCGTGACTGGCATGACGGCCATTTATGGGATGTTGTGCAGCATGAGCTGATGCAGTGCTACCAGGCGCAGTTTGGTGAGTCGGTAAAGTATTACGCCATCGATCAGGGGAGCTGGCCGCCAATGGCCATCTCTCAGCACTGGCACAATGGCGTGTGGGTTTTTCTCACGCTGGGTATGGGGATTCGGCCCATGCCGCAAGTGGATTACCTGTTTGATGAGCTGGCCCCGCAGTACCGCCGTGTTGAGCTGGCGATGGCAGTGGACGGCGAAGTGATGACCGAAGCCCATGCGGTGCAGATGGCCAGCGCGCTGGCGGAATTCGCGCACTTGCCGTGGGCGCGCCTGACGTGGATTGGCGAAGGGCATACGCTGGCATCGGAAGTGGCGCCAGTGGGCTTCGAGAGTTTCCTGCTGGCCAATGGTTTAGCACCGGAAGTTGCCCAGTTCCGACTGCCCAAGCGCGATGGCGATCGGCCGAATCTGCTGTGGGCCACCCCGATCACCGAAGCGGAACGTCAGTTTGCTCAGGCCGACGATCGCGGTGGACAACAGCTGCTGCAGCGTTTGCAGGCAGAAGGTAATGACCATGTATTTCGGCCACGTCAGGAAGTGGTGGATCCGCCGCAATAGCCCTCTCTGCGGGCGGTTGCCCGCACGCGACTCAGTAAGCGCAACGTTAGTCACCCGCCTAATGATCACCTAAATCAACTATTTGCATTTTTGTGATCTGGCGCACCTCAAGTTCCTCTGTAACACGCCGTTAACCTCGATCAGGCAACTCGCCAACCAGGGTAAGGGCACACTGATGTTAAAAACTACACAATCTCGTTTTACCGCGACGCTGGTCGCATTTTTCGTGGTCCTGATGCTGGTTACCGTGGTGGTGATCAATCAGTTTGTGGCACCGCAGTTGAGTCAAAACGAAAGCCGATTAGTGCGCTATGAGGTGGATGGTCTGGCGGGACGTATCGTCGAGCAGATGAACCGCGTGCAGGCGCAGCAACGTGCCATTACCGAAGCCGCAGGCGTGATGGATAGCGCGGCCATCGACAACTTGCTGCCTGCGCTGGTGAACCAGTATCAGGACAGCAACGTATTTGGCGGCGGTATCTGGCCGCTGCCTAATCGTCGCGATCCGGCGAAGGAAAAAGACAGTTCGTTCTTCGCCCGTAACGCCAGCAACCAGTTACAGGTCAACACCTACTGGAACTCCGATGCAGCGGACAAATACTGGGAGCAGCCGTGGTACAAAGACGGTATGGCCGCGGCCAAAGGGCAATGTGCCTGGGCTAAAGCCTATCAGGATGCGGCCAGCCCGCAGCCGCGAACCAACTGTGCGATGGCAATTTATCGTGATGGCACGGTGTGGGGGGTATCAACCATCGACGTCACGCTCGGTTTCTTCAACCAACTGGCGAAACAGATGGGCGACGCCATTCACGGACGTGTGTTGATCGTGGAAGCGGATGGCAAAGTGGTGGGCAACGCCGCACTGCTGGAAGGCGCACCGAAGCTGGAAAATCTCGCGGATACACAACTGCCGATGGCGGGTGCGCTGAAAGATCTGCTGAGCCAGGCAGGTGATCAGCCTACGCAAACCACTTTTAAAGGCGAAGATGGCGAGCACACGCTGTTCCTGCAGGCGATTGCCGGTAGCCCGTGGTATCTCGCCAGCGATGTGCCGTCCAGTTTGCTGGATGCGCAAACCCACAGCATGCTGACTCGCCTCGGCCTGGTGCAGATCCCGCTGGCGGTTATTCTGCTGCTGGTGCTGCTCGGCTTTGTGCGCGCCATGATGAAACGTCTTAGCCTGCTGAACCGCAATATCGAAGCCCTGTCGACTGGCGGCGCGGATTTAACTCAGCGTCTGCCTGCCAGCAACAGCCCGGAATTTAACGCGGTGGCGCAAAGTTTTAACCAGTTTATTGAGTATCTGCAGGGGTTGATGCGTCAGGTGGGCGACAGCGCACTGGCGATTACCTCCGCCTCACGTGAAATTGCCAGCGGCAACGCCGATCTGTCTGCTCGTACCGAGTCGCAGGCCAGTTCGATTGTTGAAACTGCGGCTTCAATGGAAGAACTGACCGGCACGGTACGTCAGAACGCCGACAATGCCACCCACGCCAATCAGCTGGCGGACGGTGCATCGCAGGTGGCGGCGCGCGGAACGGATGTGGTGCGTCAGGTGGTCACCACCATGGGAGCGATTAATCACTCATCCCGTAAAGTGGTGGATATCATCAGCGTGATTGACAGCATCGCCTTCCAGACCAATATCCTCGCGCTTAACGCGGCGGTGGAAGCGGCCCGAGCGGGTGAGCAGGGTCGTGGGTTTGCCGTGGTGGCGTCAGAAGTGCGTAATCTGGCGCAACGTTCCGCGAACTCGGCGCGTGAGATTAAGAAGCTGATTGAGGAGTCGGTGGCGAATATCGATACCGGCAGCCAGCTGGTGGAACAAGCCGGACAGACCATGGATGAGCTGATGCAGGGCGTGAGCAGTGTGACCACCCTGATGAGTGAAATCATGTCTGCCAGCCGCGAGCAGAGTATGGGCATCGAGCAGGTTAACCAGGCGATCACCCAGCTGGATGGCAGCACCCAGCAGAACGCCGCACTGGTTGAGCAAGTGTCGGCTGCCGCGCGCGCGATGGAAGATCAGAGCGTGCAGCTGGAGCTGGTGGTGCAGAGCTTTAAGTTGTAAGGCTGGCTGGCTTATAGCAGGCTGCTAAACCACAGGTGATAACGCAATCTGGTGCCGCGCAGGGGCCGACTGTCCTCGCGCCGCTGACGCGGTACCCTCACGTCATTCGTCCGCCTGACGGACCGGCTGGGATGGAACATCCCTGTTCCAGCCCAGCCTTTCGACCGCATCCATGCGGTCTCTCCTGGCAGACTCACTCTGTTCGGCGCTGCGGATTGCCTGCCCCTGCGCGACACCAGCTTGCTTCTGAACTTTTGTGTTGCTTATTAGAAAAGGCTATGTGTTTCAGGCTTGAATGGATTGGTGACTCAAAGGGTTATTTCAGCGCCGAGGATTTGACGTTGGGTTTGGGTGCGCAGGCACGATGTTCTTATTACGTTCGTTTTTGGTTTGGGGCATCTCACGGAAACGCGTTACGGATCTCCTCACGCGCGGCATGGCGAGTGGCATTCGCCACCGTACCGCGATCCACCAGTTTCCCCTGCAATAGCAGATTGTAAATCGACGACTGCGGACGATTGAGGCGGTTCTGGATCAGTTGGATCGCCTCATAACCCAGCTCGCGACACGGCACCGCAAAACCGGTGATGGGCATCTCTGGCGATCCTTCCAGCCGGCTGGCTAAATCTGTCGTCATCAGTGAAATATCTTCGGGAATGCGCAAGCCGCGTGACAGCAGTGCATTCTGCACGCCAGTAATAATGCCTTTGCCGCCGGGCAAAATCACATCAGGCCACTGATCGCGTGGGTGTGTATCCAGCCAGTGATTCAGTGCGATCTCGGTGTCCTGCGAGGAGTAAGCTTCGATGACAATCAAATCCTGCTGCGCATTAAACGGCATATGAAAATGGCGGTAAGCGTCTTTGATCCCTTCCAGACGCAAAAACAGCGTCTCACGCCGCAGACAGGTGACGGTCAACACCCGGCGGTGGCCTTGCTCAAACAGATGCTGCATAGCGCTGAAACCAATCGCCCGGTGATCGGGGGACACCGCATCCAGCCGCATATCTTTATCACGAGAGTTAATCAGCACACAGGGTTTGCCGAGTGATGCCGCCAGGCTAAAGATCGCTTGATCGTCGGTACCGATAATGATGATGGCGCTGATGTTTTTCGCACTCGCCCTCTCCAGAAACAGCTTCACATCGGCGCGCTGCTCTTCCAGCGGGCAATAGCTGATATGCACATCATGCGATGCGCATGCCTCGGCTATCCCGCGCGTCACCTCATGATAAAAGTGATCGCCGCGTGGCGTGAAGGTGCGTCCCGGCGCAAACACCACAATGTCATTGATCAGCAGACGACCACTCACCATTTCCTGCAAAACGCCCAGTCGACGGGCGCAGTCGACAATCGCCTCACGCGCCTTATCACTGGTGTAGGATTTTCCGCTCAGCACGCGTGAAACGGTACTGACCGAGTAGCCCGTAATTGCTGAAATTTCGTCCATCCTGAGCTTGCCGGCCATAGTGTGATCCCCATCCCAATCATTTTTTGCAAGTTTTTGCAGACGCAGTGGACTGATATTAAGACGGTTTTACATTTGGTTCACAAACTCCTGCATCGCTCTGCGAGCATTCTCACAAAAACAGATTGTCCGGCTGGCAGCGCTTTTTTATGTTCCTCGCAGACACCTCAACAGCGGCCATGAGCGGAGAATCACCATGTTAAAAATTGCCATAGTGGGCATGGGCAACATCGCCAATTCACATATCCAGGCGTTTCTGCAGTTTCCAGAGCGCGGCAAAATTGTCGCGGTGGTGGATATGTATCCCGAAAAAGCGCGGGAGAAATTGCAGCGCTACGGCCTGCACGATGTCAGGGTTTACCACGATCACCGTGAGATGCTGGCCGAGGGCGCGGATATCGACGTGGTCGATGTCTGTACGCCGCCTTATGTGCATGCGGAAAACACTATTGCAGCCCTGCAGGCGGGCAAGCATGTGCTGTGCGAAAAACCGATGGCGGCTTCGCTGGAAGAGTGTGATGCGATGATTGCCGCGCAAAAAGCCAGCGGCAAAATTCTGTCAGTGGTGGCGCAGAACCGTTTCACTGATGCGTTCTGGCAGTTGAAAGCCGCGGTGGATTCGGGGCTGGCAGGCAAAATATGCCACGCGCAGATCGATTCATTCTGGTGGCGTGGCCATTCGTACTATGACCTGTGGTGGCGCGGCACCTGGGAAAAAGAGGGCGGCGGCTGCACGCTTAACCATGCGGTTCATCACATTGATGCCATGCAGTGGATGCTCGGTGCGCCCAGTGAACTGGTGGCGATGATCGGCAACGTGGCACATGACAACGCCGAAGTGGAAGACCTCAGCGCCGCGATTTTCCGCTACCCCAACGGCACGCTGGCGCAGTTGACCGCTTCCGTTGTGCATCACGGTGAAGATCAGAAAATCGTGCTGCAGGGAGAGAACGCGCGCCTGTCGGCTCCGTGGAAAGCGGTCGCCATGCAGGCAGCGGAGAACGGTTTCCCGGAAAAAGAGAACAATCTGGCGCTGGAGCGCGAGCTGGACCGCCTGCATGCCAGCACCGCACCTCTCACATGGACGCTGCACGCTGGACAGGTCGATGACTTCTTCTCGGCGATTGAGCAGCAGCGTGCACCGCTGATTGATGGCGAGCAGGGCAAACGCTCGCTGGAACTGATTACCGCCATCTACAAATCGGCTATCACCAAAAGCACCGTCTCGCTACCTATCCCTAAAGATGATGCCTTTTATCGCACCGGCGGGCTGATCGCCCATGCACCGCACTTCTATGAAAAACAGGCTTCGGTCGACAACTTCGCCGATGTCGATGACATCCCATTGGGCAAAAACTTTGCGTGAGGAAACAACCATGAATAAGCAGGATGGCATGAACTACGCGCCGAAAGGCAAACCGCAGCCGGTGGTGCAGCCGGGGGAATTTATCATTGCGGCGGCCGGGCTGGATCACGGCCACATTTACGGCATGTGCAATGGCCTGACCGAAGCCGGAGCCACGCTGAAGTGGGTATTTGATCCCGATGCCGCCAAAGTCGATAAGTTTGTGCAGCAATTCCCGCAGGTGCAGATCGCAGACTCGCTGGAGACCATTTTGGCCGATGCGCAGGTGCAGTTGGTGGCAGGCGCGGCGATTCCGTCAGAACGCTGTGCACTGGGGCTGAAAGTGATGGCGGCGGGCAAGGATTACTTCACGGATAAAGCCCCGCTCACCAGCCTGGAACAGCTGGAAGATGCCAAAGCGATGTGCGCTAAAACCGGGCGCAAATATGCGGTGTATTACAGCGAGCGTCTGCATGTGGAGAGCGCCGTGTTTGCCGGGCAGTTGGTGGAAAAAGGGGCTATCGGCCAGGTGGTGCAAACCCTTGGCACGGGTCCACATCGTGAAGGCACCGGACGGCCCGACTGGTTCTATCAGCGTCGCTATTTTGGCGGCATCCTGTGTGACATCGGCAGCCATCAAATCGAGCAATTCCTCTACTACACCGGCAACAGCGAAGCCACAGTGGTGGCCAGCCAGGTGCGGAATTTCCGCCATCCTCAACATCCGCAATTTGAAGACTTTGGCGATGCGATGCTGGCAGGCGAGAACGGTGCCACCGGTTACTTCCGCTGCGACTGGTTTACGCCGGACGGCTTATCGACCTGGGGCGATGGGCGCATGACGTTGCTCGGCACTGACGGTTACATCGAGATTCGCAAATACACCGATCTCACGCGTGGCGAGCAGGATGTGGTGTATCTGGTGAATAAAGAGGGCGAGTTCCGTTATGCCGTTTCCGGTGAAGTGGGCTTCCCGTTCTTTGGACAGCTGATTAATGACTGCCTGCATCGTACAGAGCACGCCATGACGCAAGCCCATGCCTTTAAGGCGGCGGAACTCTGTGTCAAAGCGCAGATGTTAGCCAATGCGGGATAGCATCCCGGCCCAATAAGTTGATTTCCAATTCTGTTGATAACAACGGCGGCAGGGCATAGCACCTTGCCGCTACTACATACCCTACCAGAACAGGAATCGGATCGATGGTTAAACCTACAGAACGTCGCGTCGGTTATGGCGTCGCAATCGGCTACGGCCTGACGGACTTATTTGGTGGCGGTGCCTTTGCGGTCATTGGCACCTGGCTGCTGTTTTTCTATACCACCTACTGCGGATTATCGGTGTTTGAAGCGGGCTCGATATTTGCCATCGCCCGCGTCATTGACGCGATATTAAGCCCAATCATGGGCTACATTACCGACAACTTCGGTAACACCTGGCTGGGACGTAAGTTTGGCCGCCGTCGTTTCTTCCTGCTGATCTCCTCTCCCTTGATGCTGCTGTATGGCGCACTGTGGGTCACGGATATGGGCTACTGGTACTATCTCGGCACCTATCTCACCATCGAGTTGCTGTCAGCGATGGTGCTGGTGCCGTGGGAAACCTTGTCCTCGGAGATGACCAATCGCTTTAGCGAGCGCACGCGTCTTTCGGGCGTGCGCCTGATGTTCTCGGCGCTCGGCAGCTTCCTCGCTGTTTCGGTGCCGGGCGTCATCATGACTTATACCGGTAAAGATAATGCCATTACCTATACGCTGACCGGCATCATCTTCTCGGTGATTTACTGCGTGGCGGTGTTTATTACCTGGCTGACCACCTGGGAGGCCAAAGACATCCAGCCCGAAGAGGATGTGGCGCAACATTCGGCGCGCCAGGGAAGCCTGAAGGCCCACCTGAAGTATCTGTTTGTCGATTTGGCATCGTCTTTTAAAATCAAAGCCTTTCGCCAGCATCTGCTGATCTATATCTGCTCTTTCACCGCGATGGATGCGTTTCTGGCGGTGTTCACCTATTTCGTAATCTACGGCCTGAAGCAGGATGCCTCACTGGCTTCGCTGCTGCTGAGCAACATGATGTTTATGTCGATTCCCGGCACCTTCATTTTCATGATGCTGCTGGGCCGCTTTAATATGACGCCCTCCAACGCACTACGGATCTCCTACCTGAGTATCGTCGTCATCTTCCTGTTCCTGTTTGCGGTTTATCTGTGGCAATGGCAGGTGCCCACGCTGCTGTTTAGCGCAGTCTTTCTGTTTTTGGGCATCGTGCGCGCCGGGCTGTTTTACATCCCATGGAACATCTACAGCTTTATACCTGATATTGATGAGATGGTGACCTGTAAGCGACGTGAAGGGATATTTGCCGGTGTCATGGTGTTGACGCGCAAAAGTTCGGTGGCCATCGCCATTTTCATGATTGGCATCGTGCTGCAGGAGAGTGGTTTTGTAAAAGGTAACGGCGCGCAACCAGAAAGCGCCATCCATGCGATTGTCGGGTTGATGGTGTTTGTCACCACGGCTCTGCTGGTGGCGAGCTTCTGGCTGACTTTTAAATTCAAACTGACGCAGCGTAGCCATAAGTTGCTGATCAAAGAGGTGGCGCGCCGCAAATTGGGTGGCACGGCGAGAGGTTGCGATGCTGAAACGCGTGTGGTGATTAAAGATCTCACTGGCTATGAATATGATGAAGTGTGGGGCGCAACCCGTCACACAACTGCCCGCGATACGACGATAGAATCCGAGCTAAAACTAAAAGGGCGACCTTAGAACGCATGCCTCCCCATTTGGGATTTTTGCAAATAGGGCTGCCATGTGAGGAATGGCAGCTTTTGCGCGCTTATACCGTTCGAGCTTTTTAAAGATGCGATGACGTGGGATGCAAAGGGGCCGGAATCGCGCTCGCAACCGCAGTTCAGCTGGTGACTACGACAGCTTTATTCTGTTCAGCACCGATCAATATGATTTCTGCCTCCGTCGTCGTTACCGCTTTGTCTGATGACTGCTAAGCTTAAATTTCGCGACTTAAACGCACGGAATGTGCGCGATTTCCTCAGTTTCGGTCTTTGAGGTTGTGTACAATAGCTGAGAATTATCTGAAGGAGTTGTCATGCCCGCCATTGAAGTTATTCTCGTCGACCACCTCGATCGTCCCACCGGCAAGATGGAAAAGCTGGAAGTACATGAGAAAGGATTGCTGCATCGTGCGGTGACGGTCTACGTGTTCAATTCGCGTCATGAACTGCTATTGCAACGTCGTGCTAACGGTAAATATCATTGTGGCGGCCTGTGGAGCAACACCTGTTGTGGACATCCTTATCCGCAGGAATCGACCCGCGATGCGGCTGAACGTCGCTTGCGTGAAGAGATGGGGATGCAACTGGCACTGACCCCGGTGTTCGAGTTGAGCTACAACCTGCCACTTAGCAATGGGCTGACCGAGCACGAGTACGGTCACGTCTTCTTTGCCATTAGTGATGTTGAGCCGAAACTCAATCCGGAAGAAGCGGATGCCTGGTGTTATCGTTCGGTTGAACAGATTCAGCAGGAGATGCAGGATCAGCCCGAACAATTTACGCCCTGGTTCCTGCACACCTTCCCACGCATTCCCCATACGTTCGGCGATTTCCGCCTGACCGCATAAAAAACGCCCCTTGATGGGGCGTTGTTATTTACACAAAGTCTTCCGCATCCACATCGTAGCCTGAGGGTTCCCAGCGAATCGCCAGCAGCGCCAGCAAGCCAATCAACGGGGCAAGGAATATCACCCAGAACACGCCGGTGCCAAAGGCCGCCACCAGCAGTGGGAACAGGAACAGCGACACGGTTGAACTGCCGCGCATCAGCGTCTGGTTAAAACCCACCCCCACGCCGCGCAGTGAAGCCGGATAGCTCAATGAGGCAAAGGTCATGGTGTGCGAACCCGGACCGAACCCCTGACCAAACAGGAACAGCGCCAGCATCGCAATCGCCAATGCCGCTTGTTCACCGCCTTCCGGGCGACCAATCAGCGCTAAACCCAACAGGGCAATGCACTGACAGCTGTAACCCGCCACCGACATCTTCCACGCGCCGAGACGTGGCACCAGACGCACGGCCAGCAAGCCACCGACGAAAGCGAACAGCAAATTCAACGCCAGTGACACCAAAATCGTGGTCAGCATCGATTGCGCAAAGAAGCTGGAAATAATCACCGGCAGGCCAAAAGCCACCGCGTTATAGGCAAACGATGAAGCGATAGAGGTCACGGTGGCCAGAATAGTGCGGCGACGATATACGCCCTGCAGCAGCGCGCCATAGTTACGCCAGCTGGCTTTGCGCACCGGTTTAGCGGGCGTCAGTTCGGCATCATCCGCAACGTGTGCATTGATGTTGTAAGATCGCTGCAGGATCTGCGCGGCGCCGTGCAGATTGCCCTGATTGGCCGCCCATACCGGTGACTCACTCATATAACGGCTGCGAATGGCGATGATCAGCAACGCCGGCACCGCGCCGAAACCAAGAATTAGCCGCCATAACCAATCGGTGTGACTCTCCGGCAGCACCGCATACAGCAGCAGCACCAGCAGATAGGAAATACTGATCGCCGCATACCAGGTGGGACACCACATCGCCACACTGGCGGCCTTATTCCCTTGCCCGCGCAGTTTAGAAAACTCGGCAAGAAACGCCATGGCGACGGGCAAATCGATGCCAACGCCGAGCCCCATCACAAAGCGCGCACCGCCTAACACATATTCGTTAGGGGCAAAGGCGCAGGCGAGGGCGGCAATCACAAAGAAGAACATATCGGCCATAAACACGCGGTAGCGGCCAATTTTATCGGTGAGATAACCGCCAATCAGCGCACCCACAATCGCGCCGAAGGTAATTGCGGAGGCCACCATCCCGGTGCCGGTCGGCGTCAGGTTAAATTCGCGCGTGACATCTTTGATACCAAAGGCCAGTGCGCCGAGATCGTAGGCATCCAGAAACACACCGCCGAGAGCGATGGCCACCACGATGCGCGCATTGCTGCGTGATTCGTTGCTGTTGTTAACGAGATTCGACACGTCAGCCGCGCTGCGTATCCATTTGGTTTCGCCAGTTGGCGCATTCCCTGCCAGCGCGACGTGCGCCGGAGAAGCTAAATCGGACATGATGTTATGTATTTTATTGTAAAGAGTGGGCCTATGAGAATAAGCCTACTGAAACCCAATAAAAATTCCATTTGGTTATATGTCCTGCGAATGGGTTATAAGCAATGTGAATTAAATAGCAGAAAAAGCTCGAACTTAGGCGCTTGACCGCCCCCATCCTGTTTCGCCAGGCTACGCTTGATAGTCACAGACTGAAAACATAAGCAGAGGACAGCGGCATGATTAAGCAGGGTTTATTGGGGATAATCGCACTCGCGATGGGTGTGAGCGCAGCGAATGCCGCCGATCCGGTTAAGGTCGGTTCAAAGATTGATACGGAAGGCTCGCTGTTAGGCAACATTATTCTGCAGGTGCTGGATAAACATGGGGTGAAAACGGTTAACAAGATCCAGCTCGGCACCACGCAGGTCGTGCGCGGAGCCATCACCGCAGGTGAACTGGATATCTACCCGGAATACACCGGTAACGGCGCCTTCTTCTTCAGTGATGAGAAAGATGCGGCCTGGAAAAATGCGCAGCAGGGCTATGAGAAGGTGAAAAAGCTCGATGCGGATAAAAACCATCTGGTGTGGTTAACCCCAGCGCCCGCCAACAACACCTGGACCATTGCGGTGCGCGGCGATGTGGCACAGAAAAATAATCTTAACTCTCTCGACGATCTCAGCGCTTACCTGAAAAAAGGCGGCACCTTCAAGCTGGCGGCGTCGGCGGAATTTATCGAACGCAGCGATGCACTGCCTGCGTTTGAAAAAGCCTACAACTTCAAGCTGGATCAGTCACAGCTGCTGTCTCTGGCGGGCGGTGATACAGCGGTGACCATCAAAGCGGCCGCGCAGCAAACGTCTGGCGTGAATGCCGCGATGGCCTATGGCACCGATGGCCCGGTGGCGGCGCTCGGACTGCAAACCCTGACCGATCCTAAAGGGGTGCAGCCGATCTATGCGCCTGCGCCAGTGATTCGGGAAAGCGTGCTGAAACAGTATCCGGACATCGGCAACTGGTTACAGCCGGTGTTCAGTAAGCTGGATGAGAAAACCCTGCAACAGCTCAATGCGCAGATTGCGGTTGACGGTCAGGATGCCAGCCAGGTGGCGAAGCAGTGGCTACAGCAGAATAAGTTGCTGTAAGCGGTGTCGTTGTTACTGAGACCGCGCCAGCAGCCGGTGCTGCTGGTACTCACGCTGCTGATCACTTGCGCGCTAATGGCTTTGCCGTTACTCAGTTTCGCCGCCAACCGCCTGGTGTCCGGACAGCCGCTGATGTTATGGCAAGTGGCACAATCCTGGTTGTTGCTGCTGCCGTTACTCTGGTTATGGCAAGGATTGTGGTGGAAGCCACGGCGTCGCAATCTGGTGATGGCATTGCTGGACGCTGAGATTCTGTTTGCGCTGCTGATCTTTATTGGCGGGCAGACGGCGGCGCAGCTGGCTAACAATGGCAGCCCGTTGGCACGTACGGCCTTTGGCAGCGGTTTATGGTGTGCGGCGGCGCTGGCGTTATTGCTGGCCGCTGAGGCTATCCGCCAACTCACGGCCAGTACGCCATGGCGTATCCTGCTGAATCTGCAAATCTGGCTGGTGCCGCTGCTGTTATTGCTCAGCGGTCATCTCGACCACCTCTCTCTGATGAAAGAGTATGCGAACCGCACGGCGGTTTTTGATGCCGCCTTTAGCCAGCATCTGCTGTTGCTGGCTGGTACGCTGTTGCCGACGGTATTGATTGGTTTGCCGCTCGGCCTGGTGATTGCCCGGCGATCGCGCTGGCAAAGTGCCGCGTTCAGCGTACTCAACCTGATCCAGACCGTGCCTTCTGTGGCATTGTTTGGTTTGCTGATTGCGCCGCTGGCGGGACTGGTGGCTCACTTCCCGGTACTGGCAAGTTGGGGTATCAGCGGTATTGGTCTGGCTCCGGCGCTGATTGCGCTGGTGCTGTATGCGTTGCTGCCGCTGGTGCGCAGCGTGGTGGCGGGGTTGCAGCAGGTGCCGCAGGAGGTACGTGAAACCGCACGCGGTATGGGCATGAGCGCGTTGCAACAGTTCTGGCACGCCGAACTCCCGCTGGCGCTGCCGGTGTGGCTCTCGGGCTTGCGCGTGGTGGTGGTACAAACCATTGGCCTGGCGGTGGTTGCGGCGCTGATTGGCGCCGGTGGCTTTGGCGCCATTGTTTTTCAGGGATTACTCAGCAGCGCACTGGACTTGGTGTTGCTGGGCGTGATTCCGGTGGTCGCGCTGGCGGTGGTGTTTGATGCCGCATTGCGTTTACTGTCGGCACTGCTGGAGAGAACCGATGATTGAGTTTCACCAGGTAAGCAAAATATTTGCCGGCAAAGCGGCGGTGCGTGATCTCACGTTGCACATTGAGAAGGGCAGTTTCACCGTGCTGATTGGCACGTCCGGTTCAGGCAAATCCACCACGCTCAAAATGATCAATCGGCTGGTGGAACATGACAGCGGCGAAATCCGCTTTGCCGGTGAACCGATTGAACGCATGGATGCGCGCGCGCTGCGGCGGCGCATTGGCTACGCTATTCAGTCGATTGGCTTGTTCCCGCACTGGAACGTGGCAAAGAACATCGCCACCGTGCCGTCACTGCTCGGCTGGCCGCAGGCAAAAATACAACAGCGCGTAGAGGAACTGTTGGCGTTGCTGAATCTGGATACGCATCTGGCGACGCGTTTTCCCCATCAACTCTCCGGGGGGCAGCAGCAGCGGGTTGGCGTGGCGCGCGCCCTGGCGGCCGATCCTGAATTGTTGCTGATGGATGAGCCGTTTGGCGCGCTCGATCCGGTGAACCGGCAGGCGCTGCAACAGGAGATGCTGCGCATTCAGAAGCTGTCAGGACGCACGGTGGTGCTGGTGACGCACGATATCGATGAAGCGCTAACGCTGGCGGATCAACTGGTATTGATGGACGGCGGTGAAATCGTGCAGCAGGGCAAGCCGATTGAACTGCTGACGCAACCGGCCACGGATTTTGCCCGTGAATTCTTTGGCCGCAGCGAGCTAGGCGTACGGTTGCTGGCATTGGGCCGTGCGGGCGGTGCAGCACGGCGCGGTGAGTGGCTGGACGGTGAGCCGATAGCCGCCAGCTTGACGCTGCGTGAGGCGCTATCTCAGTTTATCGCCCGGCGCACCGACAAACTGCCGGTGATCGATCAGCATCAACAGCCGTTGGGTGTATTGCACTTCAGCGATCTATTGCGCCAGCGGGAGGCGATGTGATGCGGTTATGGCGCGATCCCCTTTACTGGCTGCTGGCGACGTTTTTGCTGTTGCTGTGGGGATTGCCGTACAGCGGATCGCTGTTTGCCCACTGGTTCCCGCAGCTGGAACGTCCGTTATATCAGCAGGAGAGCTTCTGGCGGCTGGCCCTCGCGCATCTGTCCCTGGTGGTCAGCGGCAGCGCCCTGGCGATAATTTTTGGCGTAGGCTGTGGGGTTTTCGCCACGCGACGTGCCGGGCGGGCATTCAGACCGTTACTGGAGACGCTGGCGGCAGCAGGGCAGACTTTTCCGCCGGTGGCGGTGCTGGCGATAGCTGTGCCAGTGATGGGATTTGGCGCGACACCTGCCATCATGGCGCTGTTTCTTTATGGGCTGTTGCCGATTTTGCAGGGCACGCTGGCAGGATTAGATAGCGTGCCCGACAGCAACCGGGAAATTGCCGTTGGGCTGGGTATGGGGCCCTGGCGGCGCTTATGGCAGATTGAACTGGCGCTGGCCGCACCGGTGATCATGGCTGGCGTGCGTACATCGGTGATGATCAGCATCGGCACCGCAACCATCGCTTCTACGGTGGGCGCAGAAAGTCTGGGATCGCCGGTGATTATCGGACTGAGCGGCTTTAACACCGCCTATGTCATTCAGGGCGCGCTGTTGGTGGCGCTATTGGCACTGATTTGCGACCGCGTGTTAGAACGCGTGCAACGTCAACTCAGTGGCTGGGAAGGATAAGACTGTAGCCTACCAGCATCATGCCACCCATGCCGCCAATGGCCATTACGGCAAATAGGGTGCCAATGAGAATTTTATTCCAGTTCATAAGGGAAACCTGAGAAAAGTCATGGAGTGCGGCATGATAACGCGCACACCCGGCGAGGCAAAGGCCGTGTGTGCGATTTTTTGTCAGGCGGGATCGTGAATATGGGTGGCAAACCCTTGCGCCTGCCAGTGCTCAAACTGCTCTAACTGGCGTCGTGTTGGTTTTTTACCGGTCCAGATAAACAGATTCTGACCGGGGAACAGTTCAGGACGCGGCATATCCAGCGGCTCGGCTAAGACATCCATGCGCCAACCTTGCTGTGACAAGCGCCAGGCTTCGAGCCAAAGACGGGTACGATCTTCCACGCCCCAGCCAATCATCAAAGCATCTTTGCCGGCCTTTTTTCGGCCGCCAGCGAGACAAAACGCCACGTAATCAATCAGTGCGCCATCTAACAGGCTACACATGGTGCGCGCGGTGTGCTGATCAAGCCCCAGGCGCTGGCGCACTGGCATAAAGACATGATCAATCAGCGCATCCACCGGATGTTCGCGGCCAATGGTGGCAATCTTGGTGCGTAATTTTGCCGGACGAACGTGACGCAACACGCTCATCAGCTCTTCCTGCAGCGCGGTCCAGCCATCGTGCACGTTGACGGTTTGGCCTTCAAGCAGGGATTTAACCTTACCGACAGGCACACCACTCTCAATCCAGCGTTTGATCTCTTCAATACGCTGAACATCTTCATCATCAAATTGGCGGTGACCGCCTTCTGTACGCTGAGGTTTTAGTAAACCGTAACGGCGCTGCCAGGCGCGCAACGTTACCGGGTTGATTCCACAGCGTTCGGCAACATCGCCGATACTGTATAAGGCCATGGCGTCCTCGAAAATTCTGACCTGCATTACAACACCTTAACCGCCTCGTTTGGGTTGTACAACTCTTTTGTTCCTGTACAACTTGACGTTTTGCGCAATATCAGGTCATATCTCATTTGTGAGATTTATTTCCCATATATGAGAGGTGAACATGTCTGTACCGGATACCGAAGATCGACTGGCCGCACGTTTAGCCGAATTGCGTGTGCAACGTGGCTGGTCACTGGACGAACTGGCGATGGCTACCGGCATCAGCCGGGCTTCATTGTCGCGCATTGAACGGGCGGAGACCAGCCCCACAGCCGCTTTGCTTAACCGACTGTGCGTTGCCTATGGCTTGACCATGTCACGCCTGCTGAGTGAAGTGGAAGAGGAGGCGGCGCTGCTACTCAAGGTTAGCGATCAAACGGTGTGGCGTGATGATGCCAGCGGGTATCAGCGCCGCAGCGTCTCGCCACCGGCCAGCCACTTCAAAGCGGAAATGGTGGAAGGCGTGCTGCGTCCCGGCGCGCGCATCGATTATGACGCACCTCCGGTACAGGGGCTGGAACAGCATATCTGGCTGCAATCCGGCGAGCTGACGTTCACCATGGACGATCAACGCTGGACGCTGCAGGCGGGGGATTGCCTGCGTTTTCATCTCACCAGCAAATCATCATTTCAGGCGCACCCGGAAGGCGGCGCACGTTACATTTTGGTGGTGTGCAAACCATGACTGAAATTGAACAGTTAAGTGCCACTCAGGCACAGCCCCTGCTGGCTGCGCTGACCGAGGTGTTACACGGTTGCGTGGCTGACGGGGCCAGCGTCGGTTTTATTGATGCCGATGATCGCGCAGCGATGGAACGCTTCTGGCAGGATAAAATCTACAGCCTGGCAAGCGGCGATAATCAGCTGCTCGTGGCGTGGCTGCAGGGTGTGATTGTCGCGACGGTGATGGTCGGGTTTAGCGCCATGCCGAATGGGCGTCATCGTGCGGAGATCAGTAAATTGCTGGTGCATCCCCGTGCCCGGCGTCAGGGAATTGCGCGTCGTCTGATGCAGCAGGCTGAGCAATTAGCGGTTGAGCAGGGCAAAACACTGCTGGTGCTGGATACGCGCAGCGGCGATGTGGCCACGGATCTCTACTTATCGATGGACTGGCAAATCGCGGGTTCCATTCCGTTGTATGCCGAATCGACGGAAGGGGCGTTAGATGCCACCACGGTGATGTATAAAGTGGTGGGGTGATTGCACCAACTTAGTGCACCTCTTCGGCCTCTGCCAGGCCCAGTGATTGCATAAACAGCCGGATAATCGGATTAATTTTCCGGCCTTTTTTCATCATCAGGCAGAACGGATTTTCCCGGCGCACCGATTCATCACCCAACTCACAAAGCTGCCCCCGCGCAATAAAGGGCGCGGCATAGTGTTCGGGTAAATAACCAATAAAGTGCCCGGTTAAAATCAGCATGGCGACGGATTCCACTTGCACCGCCTGCGCACCGCTGTCCTGTAATGGAATGAGGCGACGGTCATCGCGCGGCGTGACATATAAATGATTAATGATTTTCTGCTCACGTAATATTTCCACCGATATATTCTTATCACAAGATCCAGAATATAAAGGATGTGACATGGAGCAATATAATTTCGAATATTCTTTATAAAGCGGGAAGTAATCAAAATCACTTTTCATTTCATAAACCGGCGCAATGCCACAATGAAAACGACCTTCACTCATGCCCCGTTCAATATCATCTAATTGCGCAGTCTGTAAGCGAATCTGCACCTTTGGTGCTTTCTGGTGCAACTGTTGCACCGCCGCAGTGACCGGTGAATGCGGATCAGAAATGGTGTTGTCCACCACACAGATGGCGATGTCACCCAGCAACTCATTGCGGCTGTTGTGCAGACGTTCGCGGAACAGATTCAGGGAGACGAACAGCTCCAGCGTGGCCTGATAGACATTAATGCCGTACTGCGTCAGTTCAAAGCCTTCGCGTCCACGGCTGCATAACGTCATGCCGAGACGAATCTCCAGATCGGAAACCTGCTTGCTGATGGCGGCTAAACCAATATTCAGTTCGTTGCTGGCAGCGGTTAATCCTCCGGCTTCCACCACGCATTTAAATACGCGAAGCAATTTTAAGTCGATATTACTCAGTGCCAGAACCGCATTATCGCCGCGATTATTTGCATTGTTTCCAGACTGGGAAACTTTACTTTCCATCTTTGCTATTCAACTCCGGAATAATTGCGGTGAAAGTACAGTGAACCTGAAATATGACGTATTTACCAGTGTGAGTGTGAAATAAGTTTTTATTATCACGGCTGGTTTATTCATATCTTTTCCATATCGCTGACGAGTATCTGTAAGGGGAAATAGCATGTCTGATAATGCCGAACTGTTATGGGGCGCGCGTTTTAAAGCGGCACCGGCGGCCAGTTTAACCGCGCTGTCGCGCAGCCCGGATTATTACTTTGCCCTGGCACCTTACGATTTAGCAGGCTGCCGGGCACATGCCCGTGAACTGGCACGCGGCGATCTGCTGAGCAGTGAAGAACTCAATACCATGCTGGCAGCGATTGACGCGCTGGATGCTGATTATCGTGCGGGCAATCTGCACCCGATTGCTGCTGATGAAGATGTCCACACGTTCATTGAACGCGCACTGACCGAGCGCTTAGGACCACTGGGCGGCAAACTGCGCGCCGGTCGCTCTCGTAACGATCAGACGGTCAACGATTTGCGTCTCTACCTGCGTGATAACGGCCGCAAAGTGGTCAGCGCTTTACTGGCACTGCAGCAATCTCTGGTTGAGCAAGCGGCACTGCACACCGAAAGCGTGGCGCCGGGCTTCACCCATTTACAACAGGCACAGCCGATTGTGTTTGGTCACCAACTGCTGGCTCATGCGCAATCTTTTGCCCGCGATATTGAGCGTATGCAGGACTGGGATCGCCGCAGCGCGCGCTGCCCACTCGGTGCCGCAGCGATGGCAGGATCGGCAATTGCGCGCCAGCCGGAAAAAGCCGCAGAAGATCTGGCTTATCTGGCACCGTGTGAGAACTCGATCGATGCCGTTGCCAGCCGCGATTACGCCGCAGAATTCCTGTTCGTCACCAGCATGATCGGTATCAACCTGTCTCGCCTGTGCGAAGAAGTGTGCATGTGGGCGTCGCGCCAGTTCCGCTGGGTGGAATTGCATGACAGCTATGCCACGGGTAGCTCAATCATGCCGCAGAAGAAAAACCCGGACATTGCCGAACTGACGCGCGGTCGTTCAGGACGTCTGGTCGGCAATCTGATGGCGTTGCTCACCACCATGAAAGCCATGCCGCTCTCCTATAACCGCGACCTCAGTGATGACAAGCGCAACGTGATCGATGCTGTGGACACGCTGCTGCTGGTGCTGCCTGCCATGGCGGGCATGATGTCGACGCTGAAATTCAACACCGACGTCATGCGTGAGCAAGCGCCGGATGGTTTCACTTTGGCAACGGAAGTCGCCGACTGGCTGGCGATGCGCGGTGTGCCTTTCCGTGAAGCGCATGAAATCACCGGTCAGCTGGTGCAGCTTTGTGAACGCGAAGATTGCGGTTTGTCCGACCTGAGCGATGCGCAGTTGCAGGCCGTCGACGCGCGTTTAACGCCAGAAGTGCGCAGCGCTTTGACGCTGGAAGCCGCACTGGCGGCACGCAGTGGCTATGGCGGCACAGCACCCGCCCGGGTACGTGAACAGTTAGCGCGTTTGCAAATCCTGATGCAGGACCAGCAGCGCTGGACTGAAGATTACGCTGGCCCGCGCGCCTGAGGAGACGCTGATGTCGCAAACCACCCCGGTTGAACCCAGCCTGAAAAACAGCCGCGAGCAGACGCATTACGATCTGGATCGCTATCAGGTGGTGCCGCGCCGTTATTACGGCCGCATCACTGCCTCGGCGGTGATCCTGGTGCTGCTGGCGTTGCTGGTGAATGCCTTCGCCCACGGCAACATTGAATGGTCGTTTGTCGGCCAGTTCTTTACTGCTCAGGCGATCCTCAACGGCGTGGTGAACACGCTGATTATGTCGGTGCTGGCAATGGGACTCGGCATCCTGTTCGGCGTGATCACCGCGATTATGTATATGTCACCCAATCCGGTGTTGCACTACATCGCCGTGGGCTACGCGTGGATCTTCCGTGGTACGCCGCTGATTTTGCAACTGCTGCTGTGGTTTAACCTCGCGCTGGTGTTTCCCACCATCAGTATTCCCGGCGTGTTCAGCGTGCAAACCGTCACCATCATGACGCCGTTCCTCGCGGCACTGCTGGGTCTGAGCATTAACCAGGGGGCTTACACCTCCGAAGTGGTGCGCGCCGGCTTGCTGTCCGTGGATACCGGCCAATATGAAGCGGCGAAAGCGATTGGCATGCCACGTCTGCAAGCGCTGCAGCGCATTATTCTGCCGCAGGCGATGCGCGTGATTTTGCCGCCAGTGGGCAACGAATTCATCAGCATGATCAAAACCACCAGTCTGGCGAGCATGATCCAGTACTCCGAACTGCTCTACAACACGCAAACCATCTACTTCGCCAATGCGCGCGTGATGGAGCTGCTGTTCGTGGCGGGCATCTGGTACCTGATCATCGTCACCGTGCTGTCGTTTGGTCAAAGTCGCCTTGAGCGCTTCTTCTCACGCGGCCACCGCCAGCGTCAGTAATTGGGAGAGAGAGATGAGAAACATCGTGCGCGCCGTCAAGGTGAACAAATATTTCGACCAGTTCCACGCGCTGAAGGACGTCAGCCTCGAAGTGAATTACGGCGAGGTGATGTGCATCCTCGGGCCATCCGGTTCCGGTAAGAGCACCTTCCTGCGCTGCATCAATCAGCTGGAGAAGGTCGATCAGGGTGGCATTTGGGTCGACAACGAATTAGCGGGCTATCGCATTGCGGGCAACAAACTGCATGCGTTAAGCGATAAGCAGATTGCCCGCCAGCGCCTGCAAACCGGCATGGTGTTCCAGCGTTTTAATCTGTTCCCGCACAAAACCGCGCTGGAGAACATTATCGAAGGGCCGTGCCGTGTCCTGCTGCGTCCGAAGCGTGAAGCAGCCGAAGAGGCAATGGCACTGCTGGATCGCGTTGGTCTGGCACACAAAGCGCACGATTATCCGCAGTCACTGTCTGGCGGGCAGCAGCAGCGTGTGGCGATTGCGCGTGCGCTGGCGATGAAACCGAAACTGATGCTGTTTGACGAACCCACTTCGGCGCTGGATCCGGAGATGGTGGGCGAAGTGCTGGCCGTTATGCGCCAGTTAGCAAAAGAGGGCACCACCATGCTGGTGGTCACTCATGAGATGGGCTTTGCCCGTGAAGTGGCCAATCAGGTGGTGTTTATGGACGAGGGACGCATTATCGAGCAGGGCGCACCAGAAGACATTCTGCTGAACCCGCAAAACCCACGGATGAAAAACTTTATTAACGCGATTCTTCTTTAACGTGACCGGGGTGAAAAACATGAAAAAACTGTTATTGAGTGCCATCAGTGCCGCGCTGTTACTGCAATCTTCTGCCTGGGCGGACATTGCTGTGCCAGCCGCCATCAAAGAGAAAGGCCTGACCGTGGCGATCATGCCGAACTATCCGCCCATGGATTTCAAAGATCCGGCCACCAACCAGCTCACTGGTGTGGATTACGATCTCGGTCAGGCGATCGGTGAGAAGCTGGGTGTGAAGATCAACTGGCAGGAGATCGCCTTTGAGCAGATGGTGAACGCCGTGGTGACCAAGCGTGTCGATTTGGTGATGTCCGGTATGACCGACACCAAAGAACGCCAGAAGGTGGTTAACTTCATCGATTACTTCAAAACCGGCCCGCAGTTCTACACCCAGGCCGCGCGTAGCGACATCAACAGCGCCATGGATCTGTGCGGCAAGAAAGTCGGCACCAGCCGTCGTACCACTTTCCCGGTAGAGATTGCCAACTGGTCTAAAGCGCACTGCGAAGCAGCCGGCAAGCCAGCGATCATTGTGGTCGGCGCCGAAGGGACGGCCGATGCGCGTACTCAGCTGCGTCAAAACCGTCTGGATGGCGTGGTGCAGGGGAGTGAAACGCTGCCGTACATCATGGATCTTGAGAAAGGCAAATATAAGCCGCTCGATAAAGCCTTCTCCTTCCAGTACACCGGCATGGCAATTGGTAAAGATGCCGGCGAGTTGACCACTGCGGTGCAGGCGGCCATTGACGCGATGATTGCCGATGGCAGCTACCAGAAGATCCTCGCGAAATGGGGTCTGGCCGACAATGGCGTGACTCAGGCGACCGTTAACCAGGGCTAAAGGAGCGTAGTGATGCAACAACCGGGCGCAGTGCGCTGGCCGCAGGGGAAACGCGGCTGTATGGCGCTGGCGTTTGACCTTGATGGTCCCACCGGTGATGCCATGTTGAATGGCAGCCTGTGGTCGACGCCAGAATATTTCACCTTCGGTGCGTATGGGCCGTACCGTGCGCTCGGGCGGTTGCTCGACCTGCTGCGCGCTTTCCAGATTCCCGCCACGTTTTTTGTGCCGGCGTGGGTGGTGGAGCAGTGGCCGCAGCAGTGTCAGGCGATTATCGAACAAGGCCACGAAGTGGCCTATCACGGCTATCGTCACGAATCTTTCTGGGCGATTTCGCCGGATGAACAGCGTGCCGTGATGGCGAAATCCGCTGAAATATTTAAACAGTATTTGGGCATAACGGCCTGCGGTTTCCGCACGCCGTCGGGTGACTGGCATGCCGAAACGCCACAAATTTTGCGTGATGCTGGGGTCATTTACTCCAGCAGCATGCGCGGTGACGACCGTCCTTATAGCATCCCGGTGGCGGGTCACACGCCGCTGGTCGAAATCCCTGGCAAGTGGGAGATGGATGATTACGCCTCGCTGGCTTACACGCGCCAGCCCGATTTCCCGAAAGGCGGCGACCGCATCGCCAGCTATGCGCACACACGCGATAACTGGCAGCGCGAATTCGATGGTGCGATGGATGAAGGCTTGTGCCTGACCACGCTATTCCACCCGAAAATTTCCGGCCAGCCAGGACGTATCTTGCTGCTGGAGCAGTTGTTTGAACATATGACAGCGCGTGACGACGTGTGGTTTGCACGCTGTGATGCGGTGGCGCAGTGGTATCTGCAGGAGCAACAGCATGACTGAATCTTCCCGCTGGCCGCTGGGCTTCCAGTCCGCCGCCGTTTTGACCATCGATTTCAACGACATTCACGGCATTTTGACGCAGGCACCGGCCGTCGCCGGACGCGATAAAACCCTGTCGGTATGGCGCTATGGCACCCTGCGCGGTGTGGATCGCTTACTGGCATTACTGGCAGATAAACAGCTGAAAGCCAGCTGGTGCTTACCGGCAATCGTCGCGCAAGAGCAGCCGGAACTGATTAAACGCATTGTGGCTGATGGCCATGAAATCGCCTGTAGCGGCGAGCGCCATGAAGATTTCTCGGTGCTGTCGCTGGAGCAGCAGATTGCCAGCGTGACGCGCGGCTGTGAGCAACTGGCACAGTTTATCGGCAAACCGATTCAGGGCTTCCGCACCCCAGCAGGGCAGTGGAAACCGGGTCTGGCACAGGCGCTGGTGGATCAGGGTATTCGTTGGTCATCCAGCTGGCGCGGCGACGATTTGCCGTACTTCCATCCCGGCACGCAGTTGGTGGAATTGCCGATGCACTACACGCTGGAAGACGAACCCTATTTCGCCTTTAACCTGAGCCCGGCCATCCCGCCGGGGCAGTCGCGGATTGCACCTTATGCCGAAACGCTGGCAAACATGACGCAAGACTTCCAGGGCTTCCACCGTTTTGGCCTGTGTTATCTGCTGCGCCTGCATCCGGAAATCATCGGCACTGCCGGGCGCATCGGCTTGCTGCGTGAATTGATCGAGACGCTGCAACAGCACAACGTGTGGATCGCCACGGCGGAGCAGGTGGCGACGCATTGGCAAACGCAGCCGGGTAACGATGTTTCCCATCCAGCCGAAGTGTTTACCCGCATCACAGGAGGTGCGCATGGGCAGTTCGCTTGATCAACTGGCGGCATTTATCGCCGAAACAGGTTTTGAACAGCTGCCTGATGCGCTGGTCGAACAGGCAAAACGCCATTTGCTGGATACGCTCGGGGCTTCACTGGCGGGCAGCGACAGCCCAATCTGGCGCGAATGTCTGCTATTGGCGCTCGCAGAAGGTGGGCATCAGCAGGCACAAGTGTGGGGAAGTGCAAAGCAGGTGAGTCCACGCCAGGCGGCATGGCTCAACGGCGTGGCTGCACATATGTATGAGCTGGATGATACCGGCGGCTGCGATCACTCGGGCGCGGTGGTGATTCCCGCTATTCTGGCGGCGCTGCCTTTGGCGACGCAGCCGGTTGACGGCCAGACGCTGCTGGTGGCGATGGTGATCGGTTATGACGTCGGACGCCGGGTGCTGGAAGCTTGCGGCGGCTACTCTGCGCATAACGGCGCAGGCTGGCACTCCACCGCCAGCTGTGGCGTGTTTGGTGCCGCAGCGGCGGTGTGTTCACTGCTGCAGCTGGATCGCGAACAGTGCGCGTCGGCCATGGGCATTGCCGCCAGCTTTAGCGGTGGGTTGTGGGGCTTTATTCACGACGGCTCGCACACCAAAAAGCTGCATGCCGCACGTGCAGCTGAAGGTGGCGTGCAGGCAGCACAGCTGGCGCAGCGTGGTATTAATGGGCCATCGGCGGTTTTCGAAGCGAAGTGGGGCGGATTCCTGCAAACCCTGGCGCCTGAAACACAGCAACCCGCTGCATTAACCGCCGATCTTAGCGTGGTGTGGAAGCTGGCGCGCTGCTCGATCAAGCCGTATGCCGCCTGCCGTGGAACCCATTCTGCGGTGGATGCCTTGAACCTGATGCTGACACAGCATTCGTTACAGCCTGCACAGATTGAACGTATCCAGGTGGGATTAAATCCATTCCTGCTGGAGATGTGTGGCGGACGTGAGCTGCAGAGCCTGGCAAGTGCACAAATGAGCCTGCCGTATGCGCTGGCGGCGCGTGCGCTGTACGGTTCCGCCGAGCTGGCCAGCTACGATGATGCCAAACGTCTGCATCCACAGGTGGAAGCCTTTATGGCGCGGATTGAGCTGGTGATTGATGAGCAGCAGGGGCGCGATGACGAGCCGTGGGTGCGGATTGAAACCCAACAGGGCGAGCAGTGGCAGCAGCATGTGCCGGTGCCGTCTGGTGCGCCGACTAATCCGTTGAGCCTTGAGGCGCTGCTGGCTAAATACCGTAGCTTAGCGGGGCGTGTATTGCCGGTTGAGCAGGTTGAACAGCTGGAAGCGATTTGCATGGAGTTGGATGACGTCGCGGATGTGCAGGAAGTGGTGGCGCTGCTGGCTCGCGTATAGGGTTTGGGTGATGAATTTTGCACCTAAATCTGTCGCAGTGCCTTGTGTATGCAAAGAGCCTGGTTACGATTTTGTGCAAACTCCATTTTTAGCCATGCCCGTCAAGGCGATTATTTAACTCGAAGATAAAAGGCTCATGACCATCTGCTAATCCTGCAGGAGTATCGTACATTTCTTTAAGCGCTGCGATGATTCCGCTAGTGATTATATCTCTGGCACGCAGCGATAGAACATGACTGCTCATGCTAGTCATGCAGGTCTATTTTTTTCGACAACGAGGTTTAAAAGAGTGTTCCCTGCGATGTGTTGTGCTTAATTCCTGCCTGACTGATGAAATCGCCCCTCCCTGAGGGGCATTCCGCCGTCTAATTCTACGTTTGATTATCGGCAAGGATAAACACTCCTGTCGACGTATGAAAAATTCCGCCCGAATGGAATACTCGTTTGCTTCAATCTACAAAATCCTCATGCTTTTGTAATGGTTTACTACCTTTTAACTTTATTTTAAAATGGAGCTAAAAAGGGAGAGGCTTCGGTTCTGCATTACTGATAAAGCCTCAAATGAAGCTGAGTCTTCTGTATTAAGTCAAATTAAATGATTATTCCAAAATTTTTTATGTGGAGCGAATGCTCCTTTCATGATTATGAACGCGCATGCAGCGAATTTGGTTACAACTGTGAATCTTCCCCCGAATTCATTTCTTTCAAAGTACGTCAGGGTGCTCCGCTTAAATTCTATGCGTACCGTAAAAAAGGGAAGATATTAGGCAGCGTGTGTACCGAGAACGGCTGGCTCGCAAGTGATTCGAAGAATAGTCACCGCTCTCTTGCCAGCCTGCCTGTCCCTTCGTCATCCATTTATGTCCCTCTCAGTAGCGCGGTGGAGAACCGGGTTATTCTGCCTTTCCGCTCCAAGTGTATTCATCATCTGCAGTACAACCGATTTCTGAATACCTCCTATAACGTTTTCAGTAAGCGACAGGCGGCATTTGCTAAAGATCCGGCGCAGGATTACTCAAAAAAGACCGTTTCGACCCGAGAGCGGGAATTGCGAAACTTTCTTAAAGGCGGCGGCACCTTTATCAACGTCAGCCAGCTTGATGGAGAGCACATATTCGAAATCTATGAGACACTTTTTGAGGCCAGACGTCAGCGGAGTCTAAAAGACAGGGATGTTAACCGTGCGTTTTTCCGCGAGTTCCAGCAGCATTTTAAAGGGCACGTCATGTTTTTGAATGAAGAGCCCATAGCTATTCAGTTACTGCTGTCGGTGTCAGGCGTGGCGGGCACGTTCGTTGACTTCATTAATATCGGTTACCGCATGGATGAAAATGCCGGCGCGCTTGGTACAATGATCATGTGGAAAAACCTTACGTCGCTTTATCAGGATGCCCGAGAGAATAATCAGACGCTGTATTATTCTTACGGCGCGCTCTCCGGCGAATATAAGGCGCGCTGGTGCCATCCCGTTCCACTCGGACGCGTTATTTTCTAGGCGAGGAATTCATCCGAAATTTCTTGAGAAGACAGAATAGCCGAAATTATTTTATTCTTGTTTTCAGCTGTACATGGCTCTATTAGAGCACTGCTTGTTGAGGCTTCTTTTGCGCAAGCCTCAACAATCTTTCACATCAATAACGATATTAATATTTTCTGAATTTGTTTTAACGATACATAATCTGCTAGTAGCTGAGAAGAGGCTGGATAATTTTAATTTTTTTAGTTCTTCTGGTCTTTCCGTCCTTTAACGCATGAATCCCTGTCTTCACCCAATTTGCCCGCATCCTGCGGGCCATCCAGGCAGACTCACTTTGCTCGTCGCGGCTGATTATCTGCGGCAAAGCGCCCGCACTTACCACTCACCACAGATTTAAACCCGATCAGCCAACTCTTCAATCCGCTGCATCGCCGCCAGCAGTCGGGCTTCGGTGACCGCCACCGACATATTCTCCATGTCCGGTGCATGTACGGATTCACGCACAATCAGAGCCAGCTCGGCATCATCCAACTCGGCAATCTCATGCAGCGTCAATGGCACACCGCAATCGCGCGCCAGACGCATCTCATCCAGTACCTCTTCATCGCTGCGATCTTCCAGCGCCAACAGGCACAAGTTGCCAAAGCCAACCAACAGGCCATGACCGAACTCACGCGTCTTATCGCAGAAGGTAAATCCTTCATAAATCGCATGGGATGCTGCCGCATGGGCGCCGTTGCTCATCAGCGAGGTCAATCCGGCCCAGGTAAAGATCGCATCCAGCACCTGATCCAATGAGGCGCTGCTCTCGCCGCGCAGCACCGCCGCATAGGCCGACGGGCCGTGTTCCGCGATCACGTCATAGCAAATCTGGCTATGAGCCAATGATGACAATGCATTGCCTTCACGCGCCGGATGGCTGACGCTCACTGCACGAAACTCATACCATTTCGCCAGGGTATCGCCCAAACCAGCAGCCAGCCAGCGAGCAGGGGCTTTAGCCAGCAACTCGCTATCGATGATCACTGCCGCGGGTGCCTGTGGCAGTGGGAAAATATCGAAGAAATTGCCGTTATCATCATAGCGAATGGTCAATGGCGTCACTGCTGAACAAGTGGCGGCAATGGTGGGGATGGTGATAAACGGCAGCCCCAACTGCGCACCCACAGCTTTCACCGTATCCAATGATTTACCACCGCCGACACCAATGATCACCTCTGCTTGCAGCTCGGTGGCGATGGCGGCCAGACGGTTGATCTGGTTAATCGAGGTCTCACCACCAAACCACTCCTGCGCCAGCAGCGTCACGTTGGCCGCCAGCAGTTGAGCGCGCACCTGCGCTTCCACTGACTGCAGTGCCTGATGGCCGCCGATCAGCAGAGCGCGTTTGCCCAGCCCCGCGCAAATCTCGCCCAGCTGATTGATCACGCCCGCGCCGCGCAGCACGCGCGCCGGAAACACCAAATTCTGTTGTGTCATGCTTTTTTCTCTGTGTAACGGACGCCGGGCAATACGCACAGCATCTCATAAAGGATATTGGCTGCCAGCTGGGAAGTCATGCCGCTGATATCGTACGGCGGTGACACTTCGACCAGATCGCCCCCGACCAGATTGAGTCCGCGACAGCCGCGCACAATCTCCAGTCCCTGCATTGAGGTCAATCCACCCACTTCTGGCGTACCGGTGCCGGGTGCCCATGCAGGATCGAAACTGTCGATGTCATAGCTGAGATACACCGGACCGTTACCGATACGCGCACGCACTTCGGCCATCAGAGGCGTCATGGATCGATACCAGCACTGCTCGGCCGGCACCAGGTGGAAGCCTTGATCGACGCCCCACTGGAAATCATCGGCGGCGTAGCCTTGAGCGCGCTGGCCAATTTGCACCACGCGCTGGCAGTCGAGCAGGCCTTCTTCTACTGCACGGCGGAATGTGGTGCCGTGGGCGATCTTTTCGCCGAACATCTCATCGTTGGTATCGGTGTGCGCGTCAATGTGGATCAGGCCCATCGGCCCGTGCTTCTTTGCCAGCGCCCGCAAAATCGGCAGCGTTAGCGTGTGATCGCCCCCGAGCGTTAACGGGATAATCGGCCAATTGTTCAGCTCGGTATAATAGTTTTCGATGATATCGACCGATTTCAGCAGGCTGTAAGTATTGATGGGCACATCGCCGAGATCGCCGACGCGCAACGAATCAAAAGGCGCTGCGCCCGTCGCCATGTTATACGGGCGAATCATCACGGAATCGGCGCGAATGGCGCGTGGACCATAGCGCGTGCCGCTACGCTGCGACGTGCCGATATCCAGCGGAATGCCTACAAACGCGACATCAAGATCGGCAGGGGATTCGGCAGCGGGCAAACGCATCATGGTGCCACGGCCGGCGAAACGGGGCATCTCGTTGCCGCCCTGCGGCTGAGGAAAATCGGTCATCACGAACTCCTTCGGCTAAGTGAGTCTCATCATGGCCTGAGGCAGGCGCGGGAAAAATCCTTGACAGCAAATAATCACTTCATAGATTGGTTAACTTTAGTCTGTAATCACTGAAGGAAATGCGGTGCAAACGCTCCCCAATCTCAAACTGCTCCAGGTGTTCGCCAGCGTGGTGGAGAATCAGGGCTATTCACGTGCTCAGCAGGCGCTGAATATGACCACGCCCGCCATTAGCGCCTATATGAGCGAGCTGGAAACGCAGTTGGGTTTTATTCTGTGCCAGCGCGGACGTGGCGGATTTACCCTCACCACGAAAGGTGAACAGTTTCATCGTTACAGTCAGGAAATGCTGGCCACGCTGGCGGGTTGGCAAGAGCAGGTCGAGACGCTAAAAAGTGCTCAGGGCGGCACCTTTTCGCTGGGCGTGGTGGATGCCACTGTCACCGACAGCACGTTGGATCTGCCGGCGGCGATTGCGCGCTTTAATCAGCGTTTTCCGGCGGTATTTTTCAATCTCAGCGTGCGCGATCCCAACGAACTGCAGCAGCAGTTACTGGAAGACCGCCTCGATCTGGCAATCGGGCACTTTCCACTGCGTGCCAGCAATCTGGTCACCATTCCGCTTTATGAGGAGCAACACTGGCTGTATTGCAGTCCGCAACATCCCCTGGCGCAGGGCGATCCGGATATGCGCACCGTGCAGCAAACCGGCATGGTGACGCGGCGTTACTGGAATCAGCAGGAGTTAAACAAGCGCGGCTTCCGCCAGACTAACGCCTCAGTGGAGAGTATAGAGGCGCAGTTGACGCTGATCCTCTCCGGGAGATATATCGGCTATTTGCCGGAACACTACGCGCAAAGCGGGGAACAGCAGGGCACGCTATGCCGCTTGTTGCCGCAACATTTTCACTTCCGCGCACCGTTCTCCTTTGCCTTCCGTCGGGGACGCGCCCGCGAAACGCTGATTCGTGCGATGCGTGAAATTCTGAATCCAGCGCGAAAAAATAGCAGCGAAAGCTGACGCTGCGTCGATACTGTGTAAAAATACAGGCCAATTCAGCAAACAGTAATGAACATGGCCCTGACAGCAGCGGTAAAAAGCCAGATTGCGCAATGGTATAAGGCGCTGCAGCAGCAGGTTCCTGACTTTATCCCCCGTGCGCCCCAGCGTCAGATGATTGCCGAAGTGGCAAAAAGTCTGGCCGGTGATGAAGGCCGCCATCTGGCGATTGAAGCCCCCACCGGTGTGGGTAAAACTTTGTCTTATCTGATCCCCGGCATCGCGGTGAGCCGCGCCGAGGAGAAACGGCTGGTGATCAGCACCGCCAACGTCGCGCTGCAGGATCAGATCTTCAGCAAAGATCTGCCGCTGCTGAAAAAAATCATCCCCGATCTCACCTTCACTGCCGCGTTTGGCCGTGGCCGCTATGTTTGCCCGCGCAATCTCGCGGCGCTAGCGGCGACCGAGGATCAGCAGGGTGACCTGCTGCTGTATCTCGATGAAGAAGCGGTAACCGGGTCGAAAGAAGAGCAGAAGTTCTGCGCCAAACTGGAAAAGCAACTCAGCAGTTACAAATGGGATGGCCTGCGCGATCACTCCGATGTCTCGATTGATGACAGCCTGTGGCAGCGCCTTTCCACCGATAAAGCCAACTGCCTGGGGCATCACTGCCGCTGGTATCGTGAATGCCCGTTCTTTGTTGCACGTCGTGAAATAGAACAGGCGGATGTGGTGGTGGCCAACCATGCGCTGGTGATGGCGGCGATGGAGAATGAATCTGTCTTACCGCCTGCCAAACACCTGATGCTGGTGCTGGACGAAGGTCATCATCTGCCAGAAGTGGCGCGTGACGCGCTAGAGATGAGCGCGGAAATCACCCCCGGCTGGAGCAGTTTGCAACTCGATCTGTTTGTGCGACTGGTGGAAACCATCATGGCGCAGTTCCGCCCGAAATCGCCTCCTCCATTGACCCACCCTGAGCGGTTAAAAGGCCATTGTGATGAGATGCGTGAACTGCTGCAAATTCTGTGCGACGCGCTGAATCCGTTATTACCCGCGCACAACCAGCCGGGTGAGTTCCGTTTTGTGCTGGGTGAGTTGCCGGAAGAACTGATGACGATGTGCGCACGGCTGTTCAAACTGAGCGATGCCTTACGCGGGTTGAGCGAAGGGTTACTCAATGAGTTAGGTGAGCAAACCGGCAAAGCCGACATTATGCGACTGCATCGGGCGATTATTCAGCTTAACCGCCAGTTTGGCTGGTTCGAATCGATCAGTAAACTTTGGCGACTGGCGGCCATGGAGAAAGCCTCTAATGCGCCGGTATCGAAATGGATCACGCGAGAAATTCGCGACGGCCAGGCGCATCTGCTGTTTCACTGCGCCGGGATTCGCGTCAGCGATCAGCTGGAAAAACTGCTGTGGCGTAAAATCCCGCATGTGGTAGTGACCTCGGCGACCTTGCGCTCACTAAACAGCTTCAATCGGCTGCAAGAGATGTCAGGGCTAAACGAGAAAGCGGGCGATCGCTTTGTGGCGCTGGATTCGCCATTTAATCATGTCGATCAGGGCAAGCTGGTGATCCCGCAAATGCGCTATGAACCGCTGATGGCGAATGAAGCAGAGCACATCGCCGAGATGGCAGGATTTTTCCTGCAACAAATGGCAGAAGAGAAGCACAAAGGCGTGCTGGTGCTGTTTGCCAGCGGGCGCGCGATGCAGCAGTTTGTCAGCCATGTCAGCGCATTACGCTTATCGATGCTGGTGCAGGGCGATCAACCTCGTTCGCGCTTAGTGGAGCTGCATCGCCAGCGAGTCGAGGCGGGGCAAACCAGTATTCTGGTCGGACTGCAGTCTTTTGCTGAAGGCCTGGATTTAAAGGGCGATCTGCTGACGCAGGTGCATATCCATAAAATCGCTTTTCCCCCGGTAGACAGTCCGGTAATTTTGACCGAAGGGGAGTGGCTGAAGAGCCTCAAACGCTACCCGTTCGAAGTGCAGAGTTTACCCAGCGCCTCGTTTACGTTGATTCAGCAAGTCGGGCGTCTGATTCGTAGCCATCACTGCTTCGGGGAGATCGTGATATACGATCGGCGACTGCTTAATAAAGCTTATGGCAGTCGGCTGCTGGCCGCCTTACCGGTGTTTCCGATTGAGCAACCGATGGTGCCTGAAGCCAGCATAAAGCCAGCGGTAAAAGCAGTGGTTAAAGCCCCAGTAAAATCAGCGAAGCGTAAAAGTAAGAAATCTTAGGTGTGCCCAGGCGCACCTCAATGACCTTTTGGCCGCCGGATATCGGCGCGCCCTGGAAGCGGGAATGCCCTGATGGAACTGAATAAAATCATCAAAGAGATTGGGCGCGGTAAGAATCACGCGCGCGATATCGATTTCGACACCGCCGTTGCGCTGTACAGCGCGATGCTGGCGGATGAAGTACCCGAACTGGAACTCGGCGGTGTGCTGATCGCCCTGCGTATCAAGGGCGAAGGTGAAGAGGAGATGCGCGGTTTTTACCACGCCATGCAGCAGCAGATGATGAAGTTGCAGCCGCCCGCCAATCGCCCGATGCCGATAGTGATCCCCAGCTACAACGGCGCACGTCGTCAGGGCAATCTCACGCCGCTGTTAGCTTTACTGTTAAGCAAACTCGGTTTTCCGGTATTGCTGCACGGTGTGAGTGACGATCCGACGCGCATCACCACCGAAGCCGTGCTGGCGGCGCTGGATATTGCGCCGGTCACTAACGCGCAACAGGCACAAGCGAAGCTGGAGAGCGGCGAACTGGCCTTTATCACCATCGATCACCTGTGTGCACCGATGGCAAAACAGCTGTCGCTGCGCTGGCGCATGGGCGTGCGTAACAGTGCGCACACGCTGGCGAAGCTGGCCACGCCGTTTGCCGAACGTGCTGCGTTGCGTCTGGCGAGTGTTTCCCATCCGGAATATGTGCCGCGCGTCGGCAAGTTCTTCCAGGATATCGATGCACCCGGCATCCTGCTGAACGGCACCGAAGGTGAAGTGTATGCGAATCCACAGCGCTGTCCGGCGATTAACTACATTGCCGGTGCGGGCGCAGAGGCGGAAGTATGGGTAGAGCGCCAGCCAGAAATCAGTGTGGAACTGCCAGAAAGTAAAAATGCGCAGGACACCGCAGACTGGATCAAACAGGTGCTGGGCGGCGAACGAGCGGTGCCACAGGCGCTGCGTTTACAGCTGGTGTGCTGCTTAGTGGCAACCGGAGAGTCAGCGACGCTGGATGAGGCGGAAACCCGCTTGCAGCAAGCTGGGATCTGATGGGTAGAACAATACCCGCAGCCTTTGGTTGCGGGTCAAATGCACAGCCGAAGATGATATAAAATCAATCGTGCAATCGTGCAATCGTGCAATCGTGCAATCGTGCTTCGAGGCGTTTTGCGGGCTGGGTGTATGGCGGGCACGTAACCGATTCCCCTCAGCTTGAGTCGCGCCGTCGAGTCTATCGCTGCCTGATAGATTGCCGCTTGAGATTCCTGGATTCCGCGAATCCGGCCGTCAGGCTTTGACCAGCACGCTCTCCACCAGTTGCTGCCAGAAACTGATACCAATTGGCAACAACTCATCATTGAAATCGTAATGCGCGTTGTGCAATGGAGCGGAAGGTGTTGTGCCATCGGCACCGAGCCAAAAGTAAGCGCCCGGGCAGGATTCCAGCATACAGGCAAAATCTTCCGATGCCATGGAAGGATTCACCTGCCAATGCACCTGTGATTCGCCTAACACGCGCTGGGCAACCTCACGTACCTGTTCCGCCGGGAGGGTATGGTTGGCGGTAACGGGGTAACCCGGATACCAGTGAATCTCGCCGCTGACGCCAAACGGGCGCGGCAGGGTAGTGACAAAATCTTCTATCAGACTGCGTACGCGGTCACGTACGTCAGTCTGCAAACATCGCACCGTACCACGCAACACAATCTGCTCGGGAATCACATTAATCGCTTCACCGCCATGGATCTGCGTCACGCTCACCACTGCTGACGCCAGCGGTGACAAACGGCGTGACGGGATGGTTTGCAGCGCCATAATCAATTCTGCTGCCACCACCATCGGGTCGGCACCGCTCTCTGGCATCGCCGCATGGCAGCTTTTACCGTTGAGGGTGATCTCAAAGGAATCCAGCGAGGCCATCATCGCACCTGGATTCACCGCCAGTGAACCCACCGGCAAACCCGGCCAGTTGTGCATGGCGTACACCGCATCCATTGGGAAACGCTTAAACAAACCTTCTTCCACCATTTTCCGCGCACCGCCAAGATTCTCTTCCGCGGGCTGGAACAGGAAGTGCACCGTGCCTTTGAAGTTGCGTGTGGTGGCCAACTGGCAGGCTGCTGCGAGGAGAATCGCCGTATGTCCATCGTGACCGCAGGCGTGCATCACGCCAGGGCGGCTGGATTTCCACTCCGGTGCACCTTTTTCGGTAATCGGTAGGGCATCCATATCGGCACGCAAGCCAATCACCGGCCCAGGACCGTTTTCCAGTGTGCCAATCACGCCAGTGCCTGCCAGGCCACGGAACACTTGTAATCCTGCTTCAGAGAGCACGTTCGCAACCAGCTCGCTGGTTTGTTGCTCCTGGTAACCGAGTTCAGGATGTTGGTGTAACTGACGACGCCATTTCAGGGCGTTTTCCAGCAGGACGGCAGGCAGGCTCATAAAGTAAGGCTCTCCATCAGCAGAAGTTGCTGCGATTTTTCTGACACATAACGCGATGTCTCCACTGTAGTGGTAAGCGCAGGGCGGCGTCTATCGTGGAACGGAATAATTTGGCTATAGGCTATAGCGGAATGGAATATACCCGGCAGCATGCTGCATTTAAGGATTAAGGATTAAGGATTAAGGATTAAGGATTAAGGATTAAGGATTAAGGAGTTGAGGGAATGAGGGAATGAGGGAATGAGGGAATTTAGGGGCTGAAGGGCTGAAGGGCTGAAGGGCTGAAGGGGGATTCACGAGTTTTATGCGGCAATCTATGGTTGTCAGTCCGGGATATGGCACGAAACATTGAGTAGAGAGTAGAGAGTAGAGAGTAGAGAGTAGAGAGTAGAGAGTAGAGAGTAGAGAGTAGAGAGTAGAGAGTAGA
>NZ_JBGMNK010000015.1:0-102702 GCF_051336905.1 Pantoea sp. C8B4 | reverse complement strand
CTGCTCACTGCTCACTGCTCACTGCTCACTGCTCACTGCTCACTGCTCACTGCTCACTGCTCACTGCTCACTGCTCATCCGCTGAGCCAACCCTCCGCCGCGCATCCGCCAATGCACATTACTGCGCAATCAGACATACGCACGTCATCGACCAGATGACTTTCAGGACTTGAGGATGCATAAGGTCTTGCGGTGACTGCACTTGTTACGACTTCAACAATCCTGGCAGGTTATCCTCGCCATATAGATGCAGTGCACCCACAGCCACCACATAACGGCCTTTTGGCAAGGCCTGCAATAGCTCGCGCCAGTGCTGATTACGATTACGCATCAGCGTGTCATTGAGATCGCTGCTAAAGGTGGTCGGCAGGGCCACCGGTTGCTGCGTGGGCGGTGCATCCAGCCACCAGCTGATCATGGTTTGCAGCAGGCGGGCGTTGGTGTGCCAATGCTCCAGCGTATCCAGTAACAGCGATAAGCCCTCCTGCGGTAGCGATTTCAGCAGCGCGATCTGGGTTTCCGGGCCTTCCAGTTCAATGATGCGCTTATTGGCCGATTTCGCCGCCATCAGCAACTGGTAATCTATGCCATATTGCGGTCGCAGCCCCAGACGCTGCGCCTGTTGCGCCTGCAGCATCAAAGCGATTTGCCAGAACGGCAACGTATCGAACACCGCCATGGAAAGTGAAAGCTCATCGCACAGGACATCCAGCCGCTGCAACACCTCTGCGTCCAGACGCATCGCCAACGGCGGACAGGCATCGTCATGGGTGAAGGGCGATGCGCCCTGAGTGATATCCGCCTCGACAATCAGCGCATCGGCGCGACTCAACTGGCGCAACAGGCCCGCTGGCAACGGCTGCATATCGCGCGTGCCCATATGAATACTGCCCGCCAGATGCAGGCGTCGATCGCCCAATTTGATATCCATTGCCGGCCAGGTATATCGCGCCGGTAAGAGGCTGGCGGCCATCTGCTGGAAGCTGTGCCACAGACTGCGTCTCATGCCCTGTCCTTTTGAAGTCAAAAATCCATGCTAGCGATTTCAGTCAGCGAAAAACAGGGCAGAGAGGGCGATTAGCGTTTTGCTGGCTTAAAGCGCAACAAACGATTCGCGTTACTCACCACGGTAATCGAAGATAGCGCCATCGCCGCGCCCGCCACGATCGGGCTAAGCAGCAAGCCGGTGAACGGGTAGAGCACGCCCGCCGCAATCGGAATTCCCAGGCTGTTATACACAAAAGCCCCGAGCAAGTTCTGACGCATATTACGCAGTGTCGCGCCTGCCATCGCCAGCGCATCGGCAACACAGTGCAGATCGTTGCGCATCAACGTCATGGCGGCGGTTTCGACGGCCACATCGCTGCCGCCACCCATCGCAATGCCGACATCGGCCTGCGCCAGCGCCGGGGCATCATTGATGCCATCACCGACCATCACCACTTTACGCCCCTGCTGCTGCAACTGCGCGATCGCCTGCGCCTTGCCTTCGGGCAGCACGCCCGCAATCACTTCATCAATACCGGCTTCGGCAGCGATTACCTGCGCGGTTTTCTGGTGATCGCCGGTCAACATGATTAACCGATAGCCCAACTGGTGCAGGCGCTGTAACGCCTCCGCGCTTTCCGGGCGCAGGCTGTCACGCAGGGCGATCAAGCCTAGCAACTGACGCTGATCGGCCAGCAGCACCGGCGTCGTGCCTTGCGCGGCGAAACGGTCGATATCTTCTTGTGCGGCGCGGTAATCAATCTGTTGTTCATCCAGCAGAGCCTGATTGCCGAGCAGCAGCGTTCTGCCCGCGACTTTAGCGCTCACGCCTTTGCCGCGTATTGTACGAAATTGCTTAGTCGGCTCATCGCTAAGATCGGGTGCTGCCGCCAAAATCGCTTTCGCCAGCGGATGGTTCGAACCTTGTTCCAGCTGCGCCGCAGCGCTCAGCACCTGCTGGCGATTCCAGTCGCCATACACCAGCACATCGCTCACCTGAGGCGTGCCGCGCGTCAGCGTGCCGGTTTTATCAAACACGATGGTATCGACTTCGCTGGCACGCTGCAGCGCATCAGCATCACGCACCAGCACGCCAAGTTCTGCCGCGCGACCCACCCCGGCAATCACCGACATCGGCGTCGCCAGCCCCAGTGCGCAAGGACAGGCGATAATCAACACCGTCGTAACGATCACCAGCGTGTAGGCGAGCTGCGGCTGCGGGCCGACCAGAAACCACACCAGACCGGCCAGCAGCGCAATCGCCACCACCACCGGCACAAACACCGCTGAGATGCGATCGGCCAGGCGGCCAATGTCCGGTTTGCTGCTTTGTGCCTGGCGCACCAGATTGATGATACGCGCCAGCGTGGTATGGCTGCCGGTGGCGCGCGCCACAAAGCGCAGCGTGCCATCCTGCACCAGCGTTCCAGCATAGACTTTATCGCCGGGCTGTTTCACCTGCGGCACCGCTTCACCGGTTAACATCGCTTCATCAAGCCAGGCTTCGCCGCTATCGACTTCGCCATCCACCGGTACGCGATCGCCGGTGACCAGCTTCAGCAGCATGCCGGGCTGGACCTCGCTCAACGGCACCAGCGTTTCGCCCTGTTCACCGATCACACGCGCCTGAGCAGGGGTAAGATCCAACAGACGTTCCAGGGCTTTGGATGCCCGCTGGCGTGCTCGCTGTTCCAGCGCATGGCCGAGGTTAATCAAACCGACGATCATCACGCTGGCTTCAAAATAGAGATGTCGCGCCTGCATCGGGAAAAATTCTGGCCACAGCGCCACGCTCATCGAGTAGATCCATGCGGCGCCAGTGCCGAGGGCCACCAGCGTATCCATGGTGGCGGTGCCGTGACGTAAGCTGCGCCACGCACTGCGATAGAAATGACCGCCGGCGATCACCATCACCAGCAAGGTGATAACGCCGAGTGTGCGCCATAACGTTTGGTTGGCGTCACTCAGCATCATATTGTCGCCGAGCATGCCCCAGATCATCATGGGCACGCCGAGCAACAGCGCCAATGCCGCCTGCCAGCTAAAGTGGCGCATCGCCTGCTGTGCGCTGCTTTGCTGGCGTTCGCGTCGGGTTTGTTCATCGTCGATAGCTTCAGCGGCGTAGCCTGCTTGATCCACGGCACTCATCAGCGCTTCGGCAGACGCATTGCCCAATACCAGTGCGCTACGCTCACCCAGGTTGACGCGTGCCTGACTCACGCCGGGCACGTTTTGCAGCGCCTGTTCCACACGGCCCACGCAGCTGGCACAGCTCATGCCGCTGATCAGCAAATGGTGAACAGGAAGGTTTTCTTCTGCCGGTTGCGACTCCGTTGTCAGCGCCTCCGGCGGCGGCTCTGTTGCTGTCAACGGCTCAGGCTTTGGGCTGTCTTTCACCGCCGCGTGATAGCCGGCTTGTTCAACGGTTGCAATCAGATCGCTGGCGCTGGCCGCACCGGTAACGCGCGCTTCCTGCTGCGTGACGTCCGCTTGTTCCACATCGTCGCGCTGCTCCAGCGCTTCTTTGACCCGTTTTACGCAGTGGCCACAGGACAAACCGTCCAGCGCCAGTAATTGTGTGTGTGACATCTTAAACTCCTTAAACGAGAGGTTTGACTGTCTGCAAACTTTGCATTAGTTATAGAGCCTAAACCTTCCATTCAGGGGAAGGTCAAGCGGTCATGAGGTGAAGACAAAAGATGAACATCAGCGATGTGGCAAAAAAAACCGGGCTAACCAGCAAGGCGATCCGTTTTTATGAAGAGAAGGGCGTGGTGACGCCGCCGTTGCGCAGTCACAATGGTTATCGCAGCTATGCCGCGCATCATATTGATGAGCTGAATCTACTGCGTCAGGCGCGCCAGGTTGGCTTTACCCTGGACGAGTGCCGCGAGCTGGTGACCCTGTTCAACGATCCCGCTCGCCACAGCGCGGATGTCAAAGCGCGCACCTTGCAGAAAGCGGATGAAATCGCTGCGCACATCGAAGAATTGCATGCGATGCGCGCGCGATTGCTGGAACTTGCTGAAGCCTGCCCCGGCGATGACAGTGCTGAATGCCCGATCATCAATCATCTGGCGGGCTGCTGCCATCAGGGTGAAGGAAAGCGCGGCTGAATCAACAGTGTGATACCCACCACACCGGTGACGATCACGGGTGTTCCGGCAGGCAAATCTTCTTTAGCCTGCACGCGCCAGCTGCTGTCGCCAATGCGCACATGACCTAAACCCTCTCTGAGCGTGGTATCCAGGGTCAGGTGCATCCCGATCATCTGCGATCCGCGTTGATTCAAAGTGTTCGGCTGCTGTGAAACCTCACGGTAGCGCATCCAGCGATACCAGAAGTAGACGCACAGCAACGTCAGCACCGCGAACAAAATGCCCTGATGCGTCCACGAGAACGGGAACAGCCATTCGATCAGGCCGACCAGCACCGCCGCTAATCCACTCCACAGCAGATAGCCGCTGGTACCCAGCATTTCAGCCGCCAGCAGCAAGCCGCCTAGCGTCAGCCAGAACCAGTGCGGATGGGCAATCAGTTCCATCAGGATCACGGTTTACGCTCCTGACGGCTCTCCTTCAGCAATTCACCGATCCCGGCAATGGAACCCAGCAAACTGCTGGCATCCAGCGGCATCATCACCACTTTGCTGTTATGAGATTCACCGATCTTCTGTAGCGCATCAGTATATTTCTGCGCCACAAAGTAGTTCACCGCCTGAATGTCGCCTGCCGCGATCGCCTCCGATACGGCACGCGTGGCGTTGGCTTCGGCCTGCGCCTGGCGTTCACGCGCTTCGGCCTGCAGGAAGGCGGAGGTTCGTTCACCTTCGGCTTTTAAAATCTGCGACTGCTTGTCCCCTTCGGCGCGTAAAATCGCCGCCTGGCGTACGCCTTCTGCGGTAAGAATGTCGGCACGCTTGGTACGCTCGGCCTTCATCTGCGCGTTCATCGCGGCGATCAGTTCCTGCGGCGGACGCACGTCACGGATTTCGATACGGGTGATCTTCACGCCCCACGGATTGGTGGCTTCATCGACGATGTGCAGCAAGCGGGTATTGATGTTATCGCGCTGCGACAGCATCTCATCCAATTCCATGCTACCGAGGACAGTACGGATATTAGTCATGGTCAGATTGAGGATCGACAGCTCAAGATTGCTGACTTCATAGGCCGCGCGTGCAGGATCAACCACCTGAATGAAGCACACAGCATCAATGGTGACGTTAGCGTTATCTTTGGAAATGATTTCTTGCGAGGGAATATCGAGGACTTGTTCCATCATATTGATCTTGCGACCAATACGATCCATGAACGGGACGATCAAACTCAGGCCGGGTGGCAGGGTTTTAGTGTAACGGCCAAAACGTTCTACCGTCCACTGATAGCCTTGTGGCACGATTTTTACACCGGCCCACACGGTAACGAGCGCAAGCACGATAATGACGGGAATCACAGTCAACATATAACCTCCGGGTTGTCAGATTGTCGGGCCGAGTCGTTCGGCCCGTTGCACGTGCGGTACCGATCAGTACAGCAGCGAATACATCTGGCGACGATAGCGCGTAGCGAGTGCATCGCCTGTGCCGAGCGCAGCCAAAATTTCCTGGAACATTTTGCGCACCTGACCTTCGCCCGCACTGAGATCGCTCTTCAGGAAGCTGAACAACAGATCCAGTGCTTCTTCGTTGCGGCCCACCTGATGCAGCTGTAAAGCAAGTTTAGCAGCCAGCTCCGCATTCGCGGGCTCACTGGCCAGCTGTTCCTGCAATTGCTGGATCTCTGGGGTATCCGCAGCTTGTTTTAGCAGTTCGATTTGCGAAACCAGGCTCTGATAGCGGGTATCCTGATCCTGTAAGGGTACCACCGCCAGTACCGCTTCGGCTTCATCGCTGCGGTTCAGAGTGATCAACACTTCTGCCAGCAGGAAGCCAATTTCACTGTTTTGGTTGCTCAACTGCCAGGCATCTTTCAGCAGCGGCAGTGCATCCAGCGGTTTGCCTTCTTCCATCAACTGCATCGCCTGATGGGTTTTAATCTCTTCTTCACGCGGCAGCACTTTTTGCAGCAGTGCACGGATCGCTTCTTCCGGCTGCGGGCCCTGGAAGCCATCTACCGGCTGTCCATTCTGGAACAGATACACGGTTGGAATGGAGCGCAGACCAAACTGCGATGCCACCATCTGCTCGTTATCGCAATCCAGTTTGGCCAAAATGAACTGACCCGCATACTCCTGTGCCAGACGCTCCAGCACCGGCGTCAGCTCCTGACAGTGTTGGCTGCGATCGGACCAGAAGTAGAACAGCACCGGCATCTGCGTGGATTGTTCCAGCGTCTGGTGCAGGTTGGATTCGTTGATGTCGATAATCAAAGCGTGTGACATGAATACGTCTCTTTGCAGAAAGTGTGTTGAGAATATGGGGGCAAGCTGCCCGTGTTCAAGTTCAAATCTGGCTTGCAGCTTAGTTGCTGCGCAAGATGCGATCCAGCATCCAGCCGGGTAACAGGCGTTTCAGCAGGCTCATCACCCATGCGACCAGCGTCACCGGATAACGCAGGCGCGGGTGTTTGCTTTCCAGCGCGTGGCGCAATTTGGGCAAAATGGCTTCCGGTGGCAGGGTGAAACGTGCGGCAATGCCCGGATTACGCACTGGTTTATCCTGCTCGCCCTGATGCACATTGTCGGTGAAACGCGTGGCAATTGGCCCGGGCTCGATCAAACTCACGCGCACACCGCTATCGCGAACTTCCATGCGCAGTGCATCGCTCCAGGCTTCCAATGCCCATTTACTGGCGGCGTAGGCGCCGCGTCCGGGCGTGGAGATCAGCCCCAGCACCGAGCTGGTATTAATAATACGCCCATTACCGCTGGCTTGCAGCGCAGGCAGCAAACGCATTGTCAGTTGGTGGGTGCCGAAGAGGTTAGTGGAGAACTGTTTTTCCAGCTGCGCGCGCGACACGCTGCTCAGTGGGCCATATTGACCAAAGCCGCCGTTGTTAAACAAGCCGTGCAGGCGATGCTCGCACAACGCCAGTATGCGCTCAGCGGCGGCATCCACGCTGGCGGCATCATCAAGGTCGAGCTGGACGCCAATAAAGCCCAGGGCTTCCATGCGCGCCACATCTTCCGCACGACGGCAGGCAGCAATCACGCGATAGCCGCGAGATTGCAGATCGTTGGCGGCCGCTAAGCCAATACCGCTGGAGCAGCCGGTGATGAGGATATTTTTTTGCATAATCACTGTAAGGCTGTTTGAGATTGATAACAGATTCAGTGATTTGTACTACTGGCGTCAACCTTTAGTTATGGCCAACCCGGATGCTTCAGCGCGTGGTTTGCTGAGTGCGTTGAATGGCCTTTCTATGTACTTCCATGCCAGCCATGCCAGTAGTAATGAGAGGACGACCGAGATACAAAATCGCAAAGGCCCATCTTCAATCCCCAGACCATTCAAACGTTTACCTAGCCCTTCATTCATTAAGGTGTGTACGAGATAAAGTGAAAATGAGATATCACCTAACTTCAGCCATGCGCGTGGGATAAGCTTCCCAATTCTCTCTTCTGAAGCAATGGCGAATAAGAGAATAAGTGCATAAATCCATCCTGAGCCGGTTAAGCCATGCCCGACAAACAGCCCATGGCTAAAAAGCGCAACCATCATGACTACCGAAGCAGTAAACATGATCAGCATCAGGTGAGCGTTGAGTTTACGCAGCAGCGGTACACTTAGCCCAATGAGCATGCCGACCAGGAACAATAAAATCATCGGATTGGTCACAAGGTTTAGCTGTGCACTGCCGAGCTCATAACCTTGTTCTGCCAGGCTCAAGTCTTTCCCGGCAAGCCAGGGGATGGCGAACAGTGTTAAGACGAACCAAATTGCGATGGCTAAAGCTCGACGTGGTAATCCCAGAAGCAATCCGACTGCAAGATAAAAGTAGAGTTCATAATTGAGGGTCCAGCGAATGCCATACATGCCACTGTCATCCACATAAAAAGGACCGTGATCAGGATATATCGGCTGAAAGGTGAGTGCGCTTATCAGATTCTGGGTTTTATCCGCATAGTGGAAGGTGCTCATAGCACCAGAGAGCAGAAAGGTAACAATCAGAATAATGTAGTACGCCGGTAATATACGGAAGAGGCGGCGCTTTAAAAAATGCACAGTACCCGAAAACGTAGCGGGTGTTGTTTTTAAGGTTAAAACAATCACAAAGCCGCTAATCAGGAAAAACAGGTCAACACCGGTAGCCCCCCAACCAAATAATGCATCTCCTAACCCAGGCGACTCTGCATTAATGTTCCAGCGGAAATGGAAAAACATCACGCTGAGGGCAGCTAATCCCCTGAGCGCGTGCACACTCTTGAAATAACTCGCATTCATTTAATTTTTCTTAACTGTGGTAGCCAGCCGCAAGTAGGCGGCTTAAATTGTGTCCTTTTATATCATTGCGTTAAGGGTGTGACCACGAAAAGTTAAGAGTGAAAGGAATTTGTTAATATTTATTTGATTTAAGTAAGATGTGTGATGTTGCGCATCGGTAGACCTGATGCGCGTAAAAGGTTTTTAATGCAGTCGTTGCCTGGGTTTGCATTTCTTTACCTGTTTAAAATCACACGCCGGCATTAATTCTGCTTTACTAGCGGAGCCAGTTCGTTAGCCATCAGGTTGGCAATAAACGGCTGTGCATCCGGATTGGGGTGAATACCGTCCTGCTGCATCCATTCCGGCTTCAGATAGACCTGCTCCATAAAGAAGGGCACCAGAGGAATGTTGTACTGCTGTGCCAGCTGCGGATAAATCGCGCTAAACGCCTCCGTATAACGACGTCCATAATTAGCAGGTAAACGAATTTGCATCAGCAGCGGCTGCGCGTTGGCGGCTTTGACTTCGTCGATCACTTTACTCAGATCCTGCGCGATATTGGCAGGCGGGAAGCCGCGCAAGCCATCGTTACCGCCCAATTCGATTAACACCCAACGGGGTTGATGCTGTTTTAATAGGCCAGGCAAACGCGCCAGCCCTTGTCCTGCGGTGTCTCCGCTGATGCTGGCGTTAATAATCTGGGGCTGCTGTTGCCAGGTTTTATTGAGCAGGCTGGGCCATGCCGCGGTGGCGGACATGCGGTACCCGGCGCTCAGGCTGTCACCCAATACCAGCAAGGTATCGGCGGCGGCGATACGGGACACCAGCAGAAGCAATAACAACAGGAAGGGATAATGCCAGCGGAAAACATTGTTGCAGTTCATCATCTTACTAAGTCCGTCGGTCAGGGAGAGCATCAGCTGACCATCCTTACCGGAGTTGAGCTGGTTGTCAAACCAGCTGAGACCATCGCGCTGATCGGCGAATCGGGTTCCGGCAAATCCACATTGCTGGGCATTCTGGCCGGGCTGGACGATGGCAGCAGCGGCGAGGTCAATCTGCTCGGCCAGCCGCTGCATAACATGAACGAAGAGCAACGTGCCGCGTTGCGCGCACGGGAAGTGGGCTTTGTGTTCCAGTCCTTTATGCTGGTACCGACGCTCAACGCGCTGGAAAACGTCCAGCTGCCTGCTTTGCTGCGCGGTGACAGCGATCGCGACAGCCGCGCGCAATCTGTTGATCTACTAACGCAGCTTGGCCTGAAAGATCGTCTGCATCATCTGCCCGCGCAGCTTTCCGGTGGCGAGCAGCAGCGTGTGGCGCTGGCTCGCGCGTTTAGCGGCCGCCCTGGTTTACTGTTCGCCGATGAACCGACTGGCAACCTGGATCGCAAAACCGGCGATCGCATCGCCGACCTGCTTTTCTCCCTCAACCGCGATTTCGCCACCACGCTGATTCTGGTGACGCACGATGAGCAACTGGCGGCGCGCTGCGATCGTCGGCTGCGCCTGCGCGACGGCAAGCTGTGGGAGGAGACATGATTTGGCGCTGGTTCTGGCGTGAATGGCGTTCGCCCTCACTGTTGATTGTTTGGCTGGCGCTGACATTGGCGGTGGCCTGCGTGCTGGCGCTGGGCTCGATCAGCGATCGGATGGAAAAAGGGCTGAGCCAGCAGAGCCGTGATTTTATGGCGGGCGATCGTACTCTGCGCAGCAGCGCGCCCGCGCCGGAAGCCTGGCTGAATCAAGCGCGTGATGAAGGGCTCTCCGTCAGTCGTCAGCTCAGCTTTATGACCATGACTTTCGCCGATCAGACGCCGCAGTTAGCGGATGTGAAAGCGGTGGACGATGCCTATCCGATGTTCGGCACCTTGCAGACCGATCCGCCGGGATTAAAACCGCAAGCGGGCACGGTGCTGGCCGCGCCGCGCTTGCTGGCGCTGCTTAATCTGAAAGTCGGCGATAACGTCGATGTGGGGGATACCACGCTGCGCATCGCGGGTGAGGTGATTCAGGAGCCGGATGGCGGCTTCAATCCGTTCCAGACGGCGCCACGCCTGCTGATGAACCTCGCGGATGTTGATAAAACCGGTGCCATCCAGCCTGGCAGTCGGCTCAGCTGGCGCTACAAATTCTCTGGCGATCCGGCTCCGCTGGCGCGTTATGACAGTTGGATCCAGCCGCAGTTGAAAGCCGGTGAGCGCTGGATCAGCGTCGAGAACTCGGAAGATGCACTGGGCCGATCGATGCAGCGTGCGCAGCAATTCCTCCTGTTATCGGCACTGCTGACGCTGATGCTGGCGATTGCGGCCGTGGCGGTAGCAATGAGCCATTACTGCCGCAGCCGCTACGATTTGGTGGCAGTGCTGAAAACGCTGGGCGCCACGCGTAAAGCCTTACAACGGTTGATCATCGGCCAGTGGCTGGCGGTGCTGCTGCTGGCGGCGATAGCGGGCAGCGTGCTGGGGCAGGGGATTGAGATCATCCTGCTGGCGATGCTTAAGCCGGTGCTGCCCGCCGCCTTGCCTGCAGCCAGTTTCTGGCCGTGGTTATGGGCGATTGGCGCGATGTTTGTCATTTCGCTGCTGGTGGGATTGCGACCGTATCGCCTGCTGATGGCGACTCAGCCGTTGCGTGTGCTCCGGCGTGATGCGGTGGCCAATGTCTGGCCGCTGCGGTTTTATCTGCCCGCCATGGCGCTGGTGGTGGTTGGCCTGCTGGCGTTATTGATGGGCGGCAGCAAAATGTTGTGGGCGCTGCTGGCGGGCGTGGTGATGCTGGCGCTGCTGCTGTCACTGCTCGGCTGGGGTACATTGTTGCTGCTGCGTAAGCTGGTGGTGCGCAATCTGGCGATGCGTCTGGCGATCAATCGTCTGCTACGACAGCCGGTGATGACACTGAGCCAGCTGGCGGCATTTTCGCTCTCCTTTATGCTGCTGGCGCTGTTGCTGGTGATGCGCGGCGATCTTTTGGATCGCTGGCAGCAGCAGTTACCGCCGGATGCGCCGAACTACTTCCTGCTCAACATGACGCAGGAACAGGTGCCGCAGGTGCGTGACTTCCTCAATCAACATAAGGTTAAACCGGAATCCTACTATCCGATTGTGCGTGCGCGTCTGACCGAACTGAACGGCAAAGAAGCCGATCCGAAGATGGATAACGCGCTGAACCGCGAACTGAATCTGACATGGCAGGCGGATCGACCGGATCACAATCCGCTGCTGGCCGGAAGCTGGCCGCCGAAAGCCGGGGAAGTGTCGATGGAAGTGGAGCTGGCGGATCGTCTTGGCCTGAAGCTCGGCGATACGCTGACCTTCAGCGGTGATACCCAGCAGTTCAGCGCCAAAATCACCAGCCTGCGCAAAGTGGACTGGGAGAGCCTGCGGCCGAACTTCTTCTTTATCTTCCCGCCGGGCGCACTGGATCAACAGCCGCAAACCTGGCTCACCAGCTTCCGCATGGACAGTAATCCGGCGCTGCTGGCGCAACTCAATCGTGCCTTCCCGACGCTGAGCTTGCTGGATGTTGGCAGCATGCTGAAGCAGATTGGTCAGGTGCTGGCACAGGTCAGTCAGGCACTGGAGATCATGGTGGTGCTGGTGACGATATGCGGCGTGTTGCTGCTGCTGGCGCAGATTCAGGTGGGAATGCGTCAGCGCAGACAAGAGCTGGTGGTGTACCGCACGCTGGGTGCGAGTAAACGGCTGCTGCGCGGCACGCTGTGGTGTGAGTTTGCGTTGCTCGGCGTGGTGTCGGGGATTGCGGCGGCACTGGGCGCAGAAGCGGCGCTATGGGGCTTGCAGCGTAAGATTTTTGACTTCCCCTGGGAGCCAGACTGGACGCTGTGGATGGCATTACCGATTTGCGGCGCGCTGCTGTTGTCGCTGTGCGGCGGTTGGCTGGGCGTGCGACTGCTGAAAGGCAAGGCGCTGTTCAGGCGGTTTGAAGCAGCTTAAGGGAATGGGCGGCATCAATGCCGCCCCTACAATGGGAACGAATCTGTTGGGGAGCGGCAGGCGGCATTCGTTCGTAAGGTGCGCATTTATTCGCGCCTGAACAAACAGCACAAATCAAAGGCCGCTTGCGCGGCCTTTTTCATTTACAGCTTCCCAACCGCCCAGGCAATTCCGCTGGCGTACTCTTCCGGCAGCAGCGGCACCAGCGCGTTCAGCGCCGTCGCGAGGCGTGCCTGATCGCTATCGGTGAGATTTAAGTGCCCAACCTTACGGCCCGGACGCACTTCTTTGTCGTACCAGTGCAGATGCACCAGCGACTGTTGCAGCCAGTTAGCATTCACGTCGGTGCCAATCAGGTTCACCATCACCGATGGCGCAAACACGACCGGCTTCGGCAGCGCTAAACCGAGCACCGCACGCAGATGCAGCTCAAACTGGCTGATCGACGCGCCGTTCTGCGTCCAGTGACCGCTGTTGTGCACGCGCGGGGCCAGTTCGTTGATCAGCAGGCCTTCTGGCGTGATAAAACACTCCATCGCCATCACACCGACATATTTCAGCTCATGCATGATCGCGCTGAGCATCGCTTCCGCCTGCTGCTGTTGCGCGGCATCGGCCTGCGGGAAGGCGACGCTGGTGCGCAGAATGCCGTCCTGATGCAGGTTGTGCGTCAGCGGATAGAACACCGTGGTGCCATCCTGACCGCGCGCGCCGACCAGCGACACTTCACCGCTGAAGTTGATGCCCTGCTCCACGATGCATTCGCCGTAGCACTCATCCGGCAGCGCATCGGTTTCGTTAGCGCGCAGACGCCACTGACCGCGACCGTCATAACCGCCGGTGCGACGTTTCACAATCGCCAGTTCACCCAGCGAGCTGAACACCTGCGGCCACTCAGCTTTAGCTGCCAGCAGCTGCCAGGGCGCCGTTGCCAGGTTCAGTTGATCGAGCAATTGTTTCTGCGTCAGGCGATCGGCCAGACGCGGGAAGATATCGCGGTTCACAAATGCAGGATGCAACGCCAGCTCACGCGTTAACGCAGTTTCTGGCCAGCGCTCAATCTCTGCGGTGATCACGCTTTCGGCGATCGGCAGGGCAGAAGGTTCGGCATCCAGACCCACCGGATACACCGCGATGCCCAGCGGTTCACCCGCCTGGCGCAGCATACGGCCTAACTGACCGTTGCCGAGTACGCAAACCGGTTTCATGCGTCCACCCGTGGATCTGGGTTGTTCAGCACTTCGTCAGTCTGGGTTTGACGCCAGGTGGCGAGACGCGCCGCCAGCTCTTTGTCATGCACCGCCAAAATCTGTGCCGCCAGCAGCGCCGCGTTAGCCGCACCGGCTTTACCGATCGCTAATGTGCCGACAGGAATGCCGCGCGGCATCTGCACGATGGAGTAGAGGCTATCCACACCGCTCAGCGCGGCGCTTTGCACTGGCACGCCCAGCACCGGTACCAGGGTTTTGGCGGCAATCATGCCCGGCAGATGCGCAGCACCGCCCGCTCCGGCAATGATCACGTGGAAACCGTTATCTGCGGCGGTTTCGGCAAAGCTGAACAGTTTGTCTGGCGTACGGTGAGCAGAGACCACTTCAACGTGGAACGGAACATCCAGGCTGTTAAGAATTTCCTCGGCGAACTGCATGGTAGCCCAGTCACTTTTAGAACCCATGACGATGGCGATACGAGCCGGGGTGGCGTTGGATGACATGCGGTCAACTCCTGTGAATAGTCAAACGAACCTGGCCGGGCGGGCAGGTAAAGAAGGGCACAGAGAATAGCATGAGAAGGGAGCAAGGAAAACGGTTGCGTGGCCGGAAAACGGGCAATGATGCGAGAAGAGGAAACTTCATCCCGCTGAGTGTCGAGCACGAATGCGCCCGACTATTTCAGGATTCGATTTTAAAACGGGAATTCGATCAGCTGCACGCCATCGGCATCAACCTGAATCATTGAGCCATTTTCATGCCAGGCACCGAGCACCACGCGCTGGGCGCTTTCACCTTGCACAACCAGCTCATGCACCGCCGGACGGTGGGTATGCCCGTGAATCAGAATCCGCACCTTCTGGCGCGTCATCGTATCGATCACGGCTTGCTGATTAACATCCATGATGCTCATCGACTTATGCTGATTGGCTTGCTTGCTGTCGGCGCGCATACGCGCAGCAATGCGCATGCGGATGCGCAGCGGCAGGGTAAGGAACAGACGTTGCAGCCAGCGCTGATGCACTTTGGCGCGGAAGCGTTGATAGCCTTCATCGTCGGTACACAAGGTATCGCCATGCATAATCAGCACGCGATGGCCGTAAAGGTTCAGCACTTGCTCTTCCGGCAGCAGCGTCATGCCGCTGGCACGGGCAAAACGTTTACCGAGCAGGAAGTCTCGATTGCCATGGATGAAGAATGTGGGGATCGGCAGGGCTTTTAGTGCTGCGGCGATTTCACTATGTAGCGGATTGGGATCGTCATCGCCAATCCAGGCTTCAAACAGATCGCCGAGGATGTAAAGCGCATCGCAATCACGCGCTTCACCCTGCAAAAAATGCAGAAAACCGGCAGTAATTGCCGGTTCTTCTGTGCACAGATGCAAATCTGCGATAAACAGCGTGCGCGACATTACTCGCTAACAGTCACTTTCTGGATGACAACGTCGTCAACCGGAACGTCCTGATGCATGCCGCTGCGGCCAGTTTTCACCGCTTTGATTTTCTCAACCACGTCCATGCCTTCAACCACTTCAGCGAACACGCAGTAACCCCAGCCCTGCAGGCTTTCGTCACGGAAGTTCAGGAAGTCGTTGTCTGCGACGTTGATGAAGAACTGTGCAGTCGCGGAGTGTGGCGCCTGAGTACGGGCCATCGCCAGCGTACCTTTGGTGTTTTTCAGACCGTTGTTGGCTTCGTTACGAATGTCTTCTTTGGTGTCTTTCTGCTTCATGCCTGGCTCAAAACCGCCGCCCTGGATCATGAAACCGTTGATAACACGGTGGAAGATGGTGTTGTCGTAGAAACCTTCACGGCAGTAGTCCAGGAAGTTTTTCACGGTAGCCGGCGCTTTGTCATCGAAGGTTTTGATTACGATGTCGCCATGGTTCGTCTGGAAAGTGACCATTATATTCGTCCTGTTACGGGTGTCGTCAGTATCAACTGCCGCGCCTGCTAAGCGGCGGGGCATTTTTGTAGACGCCTCTTATATCACAAATTCCGATGGCTCGTCAGTAAGGCAGCCACAGAAGCTAAGCGAGCGATGCACAACTGAGAAAAATACGGCACAATATCCAGCTACGCTGGAAAGGCGTATCCCGCAAACGTTAATAACGGAATCGTTCAATGCTGAAGATCTATAACACCCTGAGCCGTCAGAAAGAGGAATTTAAACCGATCCACGCTGGTCAGATCGGCATGTATGTCTGTGGAATTACGGTTTACGACCTCTGTCATATCGGTCATGGGCGTACCTTCGTTGCATTTGATGTGGTGTCACGTTATCTGCGCTATGTGGGCTATCAGCTCAAGTATGTGCGTAACATCACCGATATTGATGACAAGATCATCAAACGCGCCAACGAAAACGGTGAGAGCATTGAAACGCTGACTAACCGTATGATCGCCGAAATGCACAAAGATTTTGACGCGCTGGGCATTCTGCCGCCGGATCTGGAGCCGCGTGCCACGCGCCATATCGCTGAAATCATCGAACTGGTTGAGCGTTTGATCGAACGCAAACACGCTTATGTGGCGGATAACGGCGATGTGATGTTCGATGTGCTGAGTGATAAAGGGTATGGCGTGCTGTCGCGTCAGGATCTGACTCAGCTGCAGGCGGGCGCGCGCGTTGAAATCACCGAAATCAAACGCAACCCGATGGACTTTGTGTTGTGGAAAATGTCCAAGCCGGATGAGCCAGCCTGGAATTCGCCGTGGGGCAACGGTCGTCCAGGTTGGCACATCGAGTGTTCCGCGATGAACTGCAAACAGCTGGGCACCCACTTCGATATTCACGGCGGCGGATCGGATCTGATGTTCCCGCACCATGAAAACGAAGTGGCGCAGTCAACCTGTGCGCACGACGGCGATTACGTCAATTACTGGATGCACTCCGGCATGGTAATGATCGACCGCGAGAAGATGTCGAAATCGCTCGGCAACTTCTTCACCGTGCGTGACGTACTGGCGCATTACGATGCGGAAACCGTGCGTTACTTCCTGATGTCGGGCCACTATCGCAGCCAGCTTAACTACGGCGAAGATAACCTCAATCAGGCTCGTGCGGCGCTGGAACGTCTTTACACCGCACTGCGTCACACCGATGGCAGCGCCACGCCAGCAGGCGGCGAAGAGTTCGAAGCGCGCTTCCGCACCGCGATGGATGACGACTTCAACACGCCGGAAGCCTACTCGGTGTTCTTCGACATGGCGCGTGAAGTGAATCGCCTGAAAACCGAAGACAAAGCCGCCTCTGATGGGCTGGCCGCGAAACTGCGTCAGCTGGCGAACGTGCTCGGCATCCTGCAACAGGATCCAGAGCAGTTCCTGCAGAGCAGTGCGCAGGTGAATGATGACGAAGTGGCGGAAATCGAGCATTGGGTCAAAGCGCGTTCTGATGCGCGTGCCGCAAAAGATTGGGCACAGGCCGATGTTGCGCGTGACAAGCTGAATGAGCTGGGCGTGATTGTGGAAGACGGTCCGCAGGGGTCGAGCTGGCGTCGTAAGTAATCTCTTCGGGTGTGCTTTTATCGGCACCTGGATGCTACAGATTTTACGGTGCGCTTCCATCGGCACTCTGACCGAAATTGTAGGGTACGCATTTATGTGTACCTGGACTTACCGGCCGCAGAATAAAAAAAAGGGGCGAACCGCAGTTCGCCCCTTTTTATTTGCCTGAATGCTTAAGCTACTACGGTAATTTTAAAACCGGCGAACTCAACGTTCTGGCCTGCCACAATCTTGCAGCGCTTACGCGTCTCGACTGCGCCATCCACGCGCACTTCGCCATCCGCGATGGCGACTTTTGCCTGCGCACCGCTCTGTACCCAACCTTCAAGTTTCAGCAGGTCACACAAATCAACGTGAGCATGTTCGCCCAAAGAAAAACTGGCCATTATGCCTCCTCCACGTCGTGATACTCTTCGCACGCGACTAATGTATTTTGAATCAGGGTCGCAACGGTCATCGGACCGACGCCACCGGGAACCGGGGTGATATAAGACGCACGTTCAGACGCGCTCGCGAAATCTACATCGCCCACTACTTTACCGCTCTCCAGACGATTGATGCCAACATCAATCACCACCGCGCCTGGCTTGATCCAGTCACCCGGAATAAAGCCCGGTTTACCGACCGCCACCACCAGTAAATCGGCGTGCTCAACGTGATGACGCAGATCTTTGGTGAAACGGTGCGTGACGGTAGTGGTGCAGCCCGCCAGCAGCAGCTCCATGCTCATCGGACGACCGACGATATTGGATGCGCCAACCACCACGGCGTTCAGGCCGTAGGTATCGATATTGTAGCGCTCCAGCAGCGTGACGATACCGCGCGGCGTACAAGGACGCAGCTTCGGTGCACGCTGGCACAGACGACCGATGTTGTAGGGATGGAAGCCATCGACATCTTTGTCCGGCACGATACGTTCCAGCACTTTCACATTATCGATGCCGGCTGGCAGCGGCAGCTGAACCAGAATGCCGTCGATGTCGCTGTCATTGTTCAGCGTATCGATCAGTTCCAGCAGTTCGGCTTCGCTGGTGGTCGCAGGCAGATCGTAAGAGCGGGAGATAAAGCCCACTTCATCACAGGCGCGACGTTTGCTGGCGACATAGATCTGCGAAGCGGGGTTCTCACCCACCAGCACCACTGCCAAACCTGGTGCACGTTTACCGGCTGCCAGACGCTGCTGTACTTTTTCGGCAACCTCAAGGCGCACCTGCTGCGCAATCGTTTTACCGTCAATAATTTTTGCTGCCATCAGAGAGGAAATCCATCTGTAGAAAGTTAAATCGGGGATTGGCGCCTATTCTGTCAGAAGCGCGTCCGGCTGTCAGGTAGAGATTCATTTCGCCTGTGCGTTTCACGACTTTCCGCAGTGACGTGAGACCGCCTTAGCGCGTATTATGTCCCTCAGGAAATTATGTGGATGCCGTGATGATTTGGTTAATACTCGCCACGCTGGCGGTGGTGTTTGTTGTAGGGTTTCAACTACTGACGGCCGGTTCGCGCCATGCTGCGCAAGGGCTGAGTAAAAGGCTGCAACTGCCGCCGGTGCATATCGAATCGATGCTGTCGCTAATGGGTAAGGATGCGGCCAAAGAGTTCACCGATTACATCGCGGGCGATAATGAAACCCATCTGGCTAACGGCGCAGCGGTGATGCTGATCTGGCAGGTGTTGATTGTCGATGGTAGCGACGAGAACGCGGTGCGCTGGCACGGGATTCTGACTAAAGCTGGGTTTTCGGGGCTGATTTCGCGGCAGCAGCTGTTGTTAGCGTTGGGTTTTTTGCGACAGCTGGAGCCGGAGAGTGCGGAGCTGCATGCGTTGCGTGAGCAGTATAATGCGCGGTTTACGCAGCAGGGGATCGAGCTGGAAGGGGAGGCTGGCGAGGTGAGTAATCTGGTGTCGATGAGCGAGTGGCGTAAGCGGCATTGATGGGCGGGGGATTGTTGGATATGAGCATGGGCATTGAGGGCGGATGGCGCGCGACGTGGGGCGTACTGCTCGGTCTTGAGGAGGAATTGTTCAATGATTCAACACTCTGGAGCCGCAGGGCGGCAAAAACGTTGACGCGAGAGCGTGCAAACGTATAATCCGACGCAACCACTATGCGCCCTTAGCTCAGCTGGATAGAGCACCGGCCTTCTAAGCCGTAGGTCACAGGTTCGAATCCTGTAGGGCGTGCCATTTCAAGTCAATACACTTCTACTGAACTCTCTTTCTTTGCTTTATACTCTTTGATATAGCTGGATTTTTCTGTCGCGAGCTCAACCCAAGTCTACTCAGTTCAACCCAAATCAATAGGTGTCTGTGACCTTTGCGGGAACATGTTAGGGAAAACTATTTCCGCGAATTACAATTCGGCGTTCCAATTTCCGAAATATCGCTTCAACTTCTCGATGGTATGACGCCACCTCGGTGCAGTTGGTCTGCATACAGTATTCTGATTACCGAAGAAGCCGACTTCGCTCACCGCTTCTTGTTCGCTGCGGGTTTCAAGCCATTTAACTGAGATAAAATATTCTGATTTATCGGGATCATCGGCGTTGTCTCGATACCAATCACCAAATTTGAGCACGTCCATTGCGAGCTTATCGCCATTGTCAGTGTTAACCATAAAGCTGCTGGCCGGCTCAATGGCGCTTTGTACCAAACCCACGCCCACATAACCTGTTTTAGGAATGTTTACCCAGACACGATCACCCGGCTGGAGCTGTTTTAAAGTTTGGCTGTACCAGCTACCACCGCCTGCGCTGATAAAACCGTAACGGCGTGCTTCTTCCCAGACGCGACTGTTTGCATCGCCAAACGAGACGTAAAACTCGCCGTTCCAAGGTTCTTTTGTGCTGGCACTGGTAGCCGTAGCTTGTGCAGCATTGGTTTGCGTTTCGCTTGGGTCGATAAGCCAGGCACGACTTAGGAACTGTTCATCACCATGCTGGAATACCTGGAAAAACAGCACGTTAATCGAGATGCCGTTTTTATTCAGATAGTCGACGATGCGCTCGGTGGACGGGTCCAGTTCCGCTGCGACAATAATGATTTGATGTGACTGGTTGAGCGATTCTTCTTCCAGTTCGATATTAAAACGCTGTTTAAACGCGTCACCCAAATTACCGCCATTGGAGAATTTTTCGTAAATGTTAGACAGACGATCGGCAGTTAAGTATCCACCCAGGAGGCATAATCCAGCGCCTGTGCGACTACTTCACGCGGCGTGCGGTCGCGTTTAAGCTCAATCAGGATCAGCGACGCATCCGGCGCAATGGCCAGCAGGTCGATACGCCCTTTATCGAGCGTATTTTCCTGATGGCCGATAATCATCCACTGATCGGAGAGGATCGTCGGGTCGTTTATAATCATTCTCTACAGCAGTTGCTCACTAGCGAGTTTGCTGATGGTCAGCGGTTGGGGATCCTCCCCAACCCGCCAGATAGCATGGTGAACCGGCACCGCCTGTTCCTTAGTTTAATGCTGTGTCAGTGAGCGCATCCGCCAGGTGAAGCTGGGTTTGTTGGGCGGATTGCAGGCGGGATTTAAGGCGATCGCAAATTGAAGAAAGGTGTTCTATTTTTGAAACTATTCGCTTCTGTTCTTTTTCTGGAGGCATAGGGAAAAGAAAATTCGATATTTCAGAAAGATACAAACAAGGTTGTGCTCCCCCCCGTTTAGTTTCATTGATGATTTTTTGCAATAAAAATGAGTCCATTGAAAACTTAAGATAGTTAGAATTAAACAACAATGGTTTTATAATTGCTACACTTCTAACTAATGCAAAGTTAGCACTCTCTTTTATTAAAGAACTACGGCCAATTGTTCCGCCAACAGATACAATTAAAAGATCACCGATCTCAGGAAGGCACCGCTGTCTTGATTTAAGATAATCCTCTTCAGAAATATAGTCGCAGTTATCATAATCAATATACCCATCTCGAACATTTTTAGCCGACAGTAATTTATAACCGTAAGTAATTCTCGGTGGGGTTTTATGATCACCATCAGTTATTTTTGACGTGATGTTTTGTAACTTACACCACTCCCATCCCTCCGGTAATTCAAATGGTTTTTCCTCATCATTTACAGGCGGCAACGGTTTTTGTTTTTTAATTTTGCCTTCTTTCATCAGTTGTGCTTTTTCCTGCTCAATACGTTTAAGCAGTTCAGAAGCCGGTTCGTCATTAGGATCTTGCGGTACCAGTTTGCCCATCACAGCCAGTTGCAGAATGGTTTGCTTAAGCGCCTCGATACTCGCTTCGGTGTTAAATAGCGTGTCGAAGTGCTGGCTGATTCGCGCCCAGTTTTCGGCGAGTTCTTCGGCATTTTGGCTATCGGTCAGCGTTGCCAGCAGGGTTTCCACCAATTGCTGATGCGCTTCTAAACTGGTCAGGGATTGCTGTTCCAGTTGGTCGCAGAGGGACATGAACTCCAGAATCTTATAAACTATTCTCTTTTGTTCAGCCAATGAAGGCACAGGGACAAGCATCTGAGAAAGCTGTCCGAGATATATACCTTTTTGTGCTGTACCTTTCCCATTTTCGATAAAATAAAACTGTGCTGTCATTGATTTAAAATAATCTGACAAATAACTTGAATATAATCCACTGGTTAAAACAGCAACACTTCTTTGCAGGGCAAATTTGGTATTGTCGTTGACTACAGCACTACGTCCCAATGAGCCAACTATAGTTAACAAAATATCATCTTTTTTAACTAGTGTTCGTCCATTTTCTTTAATGAAGTCATCTTCACAGACATAGCGAGAAGGATTATCGAAATCTATCAATCCATTCTGGATATTCTGACTACTGAGCATAGGATAACCTGAGCCATTATCTTTTGGAGGATTGTGTGACCCATCTGTTAGTTTCGAGCATATGTTGCCTAATTTTTCCCACTCCCAACCCACCGGCAATTCAAACGGCTTCTCATCCTCGCTAATCTCAGGAAGCGGCTTCTGCTTTTTAATTTTTCCCTGCTTTACCAGTTCCGCTTTCTCAGCAGCAATACGCTTCAGTAACTCAGAAGCCGGTTCATCATTCGGGTCCTGCGGTACCAGTTTGCCGCGCACTGCCAGCTCCAGAATCAACTCGCGCAGTTTCTTAATGCCATAGAGGTCGATTTTGCCATTGCTGCCACGACCGGCGGTGGAGCGAGTTTGCAGGGCAGAGGACCAAATATCGAGATGGTCGGTAATTAGTTTCTCAACGGTCATCAGTTCGTCCCCTTATTGCCTGCCAGAGCGGCACCCAGAATATCGCGCAGCTGGTTGCGCAGCTCGCTGATTTCCGCCTGCTGCGTCTGGTACTGCGCCAGCAGCTCATCTGGATCGTGGCTGACGGTTTCGCCTTGGTACGGATTCTTGATATCGAGATTGAAGCTGCGGGCGATAATGTCATCGATGCTGACTTTCCACGCCTGATTGTTCTCTTCACGGCTGGCAAAACCATCGGCTTCGTTACCCCACCAGTCGATTTCGGTCTGGAATTCTTCAAACTTCATCGGCTTGGTTTTGCTGTAGTTCTTCACGCCGTCCGGGTACGGATGCTCGTAGAACCAGATCTCTTTGGTCGGCTGGCCTTTGGTGAAGAACAGAATATTGGTTTTAATGCCGGTGTAGGGATTAAACACGCCGTTCGGTAACCGCACGATGGTGTGCAGGTTGCACTCTTCGGTGAGCAGTTTCTTGATTTTGGTTTTTACACCTTCACCAAACAGCGTACCGTCCGGCAATACCACTGCTGCACGGCCTTTGTCGGCCAGCACTTCGATAATCAGTTGCAGGAAAAGATCGGCGGTTTCACGGGTCTGCATCTCTGCCGGGAAGTTCTTCTCAATGCCGTCTTCTTCGGTGCCGCCAAAGGGTGGGTTAGTGACAATGACATCGATCTGTTCATCCCACGAGGAAAGCGGTTTAATAAGCGTGTTGTCATGGCGGATTTGCACCGGCACCTCAATACCGTGCAGCAGCATATTGGTGGTACACAGCAGGTGCGGCAGCTGTTTTTTTTCTACGCCGTGGATTTGCTTTTGAAGCGTTTTGCGGTCTTCGGTGGTTTTGACGTAGTGCTCTTTTACGTGGTCAAACGAGCACGCAAGGAAGCCGCCGGTACCACACGCCGGGTCCATGATCGATTCGCCCAGTTTCGGGTCAATGCGGTTGACCATAAAGCGCGTCACTGCACGCGGCGTGTAAAATTCCCCTGCATTCCCGGCACTTTGCAGGTCGCGCAGGATTTGCTCGTAGATATCGCCAAACAGGTGACGTTCCTGACTGCTGCTAAAGTCGATCTCATTGAGCTTGTTGATCACCTGACGCAACAGCGTGCCGTTTTTCATGTAGTTATAGGCGTCGCTGAAGGCTTGTTTGACCACAAAACCACGCGGGTTCTTATCGATTGGCGCGATGAGGTTTTTTAACTTTGGGAACAGATCGTCGTTGACGAATTCCTGCAGGGCATCACCAGTAATGCCTTCACTATTAGCCGCCCAGGTACGCCATAAATAGCGCTCTGGAATTGGAAGCTGATAGTCATCCTGCTCCAGTTCCAGCTCTTCTTCTTGGGTATCAAAAATCTTCAGAAACAGCAGCCACGAAAGCTGTCCGAGACGCTGGGCATCGCCGTCAACACCTGCGTCTTTACGCATAATGTCCTGAAGGGATTTAATAACTGAGCTAATCGACATGTTTTCTTTCCATTCTTAAAAAAGGATGCCACCGGATGTGTGAGCACCCGATGGCAGAATAGGGGATTTGGTTATCAGGCTGAGCGTGGCGGTAACTGATAGATTTCGCTTTCCAGCTCGTTTACCGCGTTTTCGTAAGCCTGTTTGCTACCAAAGCTGCTTTTAATAATTTCCAGTGGGCGACCAAGCGAGTCGAACGGTTTCAACTTCAACACTTGGATGTCCTCGATTTCCTGCACACCATCATCGGCGTATTTATCAAGCAGCGTATTCAATACGTTTTGCGCAGGCTCGGAGTATTTAGTGAAATAGTTACGCTTGCGAACGTTGTCGGCGCGTTCTCTACGCGTCAGCGGTTTTTGGCCGTAAACCACATGGCACAGCAGATCGAACGGATCGAGATCTTTGCCCACTTCTTCTGCCAGCACATTCCAAAGCACTCCCAGCTGCTCAAGTTCATCAATGATGACCTTTTTGCGGTCCGCAGAGTGCCATTTACGGATGAAGTCATCAAGCGATGCGTAGTCTTTATCTTTAAGTAACGTTTTGCGGGTGTAGTCCTGGAAGGATTCAGTGACCAGCTTGCCGTCGGCATCGTAATACTGAACGCGTTTAGCCAGCACTTTTACGCTGACACCGTTAACGTGAAACTTACGGATCTTGTTTTCATCGTCTTCTTCAAAAGTCTCATTGCCGTTACCTGAAGTTGGATCATAGGTTGCAGCTGTCTCTGCGAAACTATCAACCAAATCAGATGACTCTTGCTCGGATGTTTCATCTTCAAGTTGGTCTTCGAAATCAGAATCTGGATCGGTAATCTCTTCCGGCGTGGTGCGGATCACTTTTTCTGGCACGCCATCAAAGCGTTCGTCGGCAAACAATTCAGTCGCTTTTTTGAAGTCGAGAATAGTGAACCACAGCTTACCGAACCTCTCATTAATGCGCGTGCCGCGCCCGATGATTTGTTTGAACTTGGTCATCGACTGAATGTTCTGATCCAGCACCACCAATTTGCAGGTTTGTGCGTCCACACCGGTACTCATCAGCTCTGAGGTGGTTGCTATTACGGGATAGGCTTTCTTCGGGTTGATGAAGTTATCGAGCTGTCCTTTGCCGATGTCGTCGTCACCGGTGATTTTCATCACATACTTTTCGTTCTTTTTCACCTGCTCAGGATTGAGGTTGACCAACGCACGGCGCATACGTTCTGCGTGATCGATGTCGTTGCAGAAGACGATGGTTTTATCCATCGGGTTGGTGCGTTTGAGATAGTCAGTGATGGTTTGCGCCACAAGCCAGGTGCGCTCATCAATGACCATCGTTCGGTCAAAATCTTTCTGGTTATAAATACGGTCATCAATCAGTTCACCACGTTTATCAACCTGTCCTTTTGTGGGCCGCCAGCCCTGTAAGTCGACATCGATATCCACTCGCACCACTTTATACGGTGCGAGGAAGCCATCTTCGATGCCTTCTTTAAGCGAATAGGTGTAAACCGGCTCGCCAAAGTAGTCGGTGCTGGAGACTTCATCAGTTTCTTTCGGCGTGGCGGTCAGGCCAATTTGTGTGGCGCTGCTGAAGTATTCGAGAATTTCACGCCAAGCGCTGTCTTCTGACGCACTGCCGCGATGGCATTCGTCAATTACAATCAGATCAAAGAAATCAGGGGCAACCTGCTTAAACGCTTTTTGATGTTCTTCCGGACCAGTAATCGCCTGATAAAGTGCTAACTGAATTTCATAGGCTGGATCAATCGTTCTACCCGTCACTTTTGCCATCGCGCTGCCAAAGGGCACGAAGTCATTAGTTTTAGTTTGATCAACAAGGATATTGCGGTCAGCAAGAAACAGGATGCGTTGCTTATTTTTTGCTTTCCATAGACGCCAGATAATCTGGAACGCGGTATAGGTTTTCCCGGTGCCGGTCGCCATGACTAATAACAGTCGCTTTTGTCCCGCAGAAACAGCTTCTACCGTTTTGTTAATCGCCTGGAGCTGATAGTAACGCGGGGATTTCCCGGTATCGTCGTCGTAATAGTCTTGGCTGATGACAGGCAACTGCTCGGCGGTGAAACCTTTCCAGACACAGTATTTACTCCACAGCTGTTCCGGTGTTGGGAAATCGTTGAGTGTGATTTCTGATTCAAGCTGTGCGGGGTTCGTTTTGTCGTGGAAAATAAAACCATCACCATTAGAAGCAAAGATAAAAGGCACGTCGAGCAGGCGAGCGTAATCCAGGCCCTGCTGCATCCCCTTGCCGATCTCATGCTTATTAGCTTTAGCCTCTATAACTGCAAGAGGTAATCCCGGCTTGTGGTAAAGCACAATATCCGCTGATTTCACTGTCAGACGTGCGGCCAGTTTACCGCGCACCACCACTTTGCCATCGCGGAGTTTCACTTCCTGGCGGATCTGTGACATGACATCCCAGCCAGCCTCTTTGATTGCTGGAAGGATGAATTTGGTGATGATGTCCGTTTCAGTCAGATAAGTTTTGTTTACGCCAGCCATAGCAGAACACTCCACGATATTGGGTTAGCTCTGATTTTACACAGATTAGTGAGATACGTAATAGACTGAAAAGATGTTTTGGTTAGCTACTAGTATGATATGTTTTAGCTGGCGAGAACTGCATCGATAAACCAGCTTATGGTTAACCTACCCTCTCCCAAATTTCACGAAGCCGCTCGAATACAGGCCAGGCCATACGGCGTTTCTGACCGTTGGAATAGAACGCTGCGTGAATCAGGGCACAAGGCAATTTGATATTCCTCCCAACACAAACAAATCCTTGCGATCGCACTCGCATCGTGGACAATGTTTAACCATGAGGATTTTATATCAACGAAATCAATAGTTTTTTAAGTGACGGGATGGGGAATGGACAGCAATACTCAAGGATTCACTTCATACTGGCGTAATACCTTAGCTGATGCCGAGTCTGGAAAAGGGGCATTTGAGCATAAAGATGAAGATTCATTCACGCGATGGATGAATGTCGATCAGGGAAGGCTGGGTGAAGAGATCGTGCAATCGTTTTTCGAGGGCGAAGACGATCAAGTTAAGACTGTTGAAGTATTACTACGGCCACAAGTATGGATCCGCCAGTTAAAGCATGGCAAGGAACGTACGGCAGGTGCACCAGGTATAGTTACGCCTCTGGTGACTTCCGCACTATTGAACCGCGAAGGCTTTTTATTCCCTACATCTCCTGCCACCATTCCCCGTGACCTGCTCGAACCTCTCCCTAAAGGTACCTTTTCTATTGGTGAGATGGCGGAATATGACAAGTACAAAACCACGCATGATTCAATCACTTTTGGTCCCAGTAATGAGGATGAGCTGCGTGAGGAGACTGATGAACAACGAGTGGAACGATATGCTCGTTATCATCAGCTGTGGCAAAAGTACCTTAAAGACACTGATGAACTTTTAAAAAATGTTTCTGGCAGATGGCTCGCATCACCTGAGCAATATGAACCAGCTGGATATGGCTACATTATTAAAGCCAACCAGTCTGGAGGGGCCAGCATCCATATCCTGCCTATGTACGATCATCTGCTGTCGTGCAAAAAAGAGGTGCCATTGCTGGCGAGCTTTGCCTCAAAAGAGAAGTCTCCTATTGAGCCGCTCCTTGCCAGTAATGCCATGTTCAGTGAGCGTCTGGGGCATTCAGGTGATAAATTTCCGCTGGCTGTGGCGCAGCGCGATGCTCTTAGCCATTATCTCACTCAACAGCCGGGCGATATTCTTGCTGTGAACGGTCCTCCGGGAACAGGAAAAACTACCCTGGTACTTTCCATCATTGCTACGGAGTGGGCGAGAGCGGCTTTAAACAAAACTGAACCCCCAGTGGTGATTGCGACATCAACCAACAACCAGGCCGTTACCAACATCATTGAGGCCTTCGGAAAAGATTTTGCTACCGGCACCGGGCCTATGGCCGGACGTTGGTTACCTGATGTAAAAAGCTTTGGCGCTTACTTCCCTTCTTCAAGCCGAAAAGCCGAGGCAGCAAAAAAATACCAGACGAAGGATTTCTTTAACCGTGTTGAGTCTCTTGAATATGTAGAAGATGCCCAGTGCTTTTTCCTGGAAAAGGCAAGAGTAGCATTCCCAACTGAGGAATGCCGTTCTCCTGAATATGTTGTGGATCTCTTGCATCAGCGTTTAGTTGAGCTCTCTGCAGAGCTTAAGCAAATCGAACCAGCGTGGGACAACCTGAATGCAATCCGTCGGGAGCGGCGTGCCATCAGCGACGATTTCGAACAGTATATTCAGGATAAGAGTACGTTATTGTTCAATAGCAAAAATGAAATCTCGCTATTAACACAGGGCAAAAAACAGTGGGAGCAATATCGAGCCGGTGAGTCGATCATGTTCGCTCTCTTCTCCTGGCTTCCCGCCGTTCGTACTAAGCGTCATTATCTAATGAATCTATTTTTGGAGGCAGCGTTTGGTGAAAGAATGACAGCGTTCCTAGGACCTCTGCCTGATGGAATTGATTCCTTTATCGATGGCCTAATTACACAAGCGCTTAAAGAACAGGCCGAGTATCAGCAGCAAATTGATCTTGCTGAGGACATTTTCCGACGTGAAAGTGAAGCTGCAATACGCTGGCGCGAGATTACTCACTCACTGGGAAATCTGGGTGAAGCAGAGTTGAGTCTGAGAGAAGCCGATGAGCTTGCCGATACACAGCTCCGATTCCCAGCATTTTTGCTGGCGACGCATTATTGGGAAGGTCGGTGGCTGATGGATATGGCTGCTATTGAGAACCTTCAAAAAGAAAAAGGTCTCAAAGGGGCGAAGGCCATTAAAGCCCGCTGGTTGCGTAGAATGAAGCTCACCCCTTGTGTTGTGATGACCTGCTTTATGCTTCCTCACCACATGCTCATCAGGGAGCATGTTGGCGGCAAGAAGTTTGATGATGGCTATTTATTTAACTTTGCCGATTTGCTGATTGTCGATGAAGCGGGGCAGGTGTTGCCTGAGGTTGCGGCAGCTTCTTTCGCACTGGCTAAGAAAGCCCTGGTGATTGGTGACACAGATCAGATTGCGCCTATCTGGAATAGCTTGCCCGGTATTGATATCGGCAATATGGTTGAGGAGAACATTCTTCCGGGAGGTACGCAGGAAGAACTTACTGAAGCTTATGCACTGATGTGTGACTCTGGAAAAAGTGCTGCATCTGGCAGCGTTATGAAGGTTGCACAGTTTAATTCTCGCTACCAGTACGATCCGGATCTGGCGAGAGGGATGTACCTTTATGAACACCGTCGTTGCTTCGATAACATCATTAGTTACTGTAACACCCTCTGCTATCACGGTAAGTTGCAGCCCAAACGAGGGGAAGAAAAAGAGACAATATTTCCTGCAATGGGATATTTGCATATCGATGGTAAAGGTATGCAGGCAAGTGGGGGAAGTCGCTATAACGACTTTGAAGCGAAGACGATAGCGGCATGGCTTGCATCGCACAAAGAGGAAATCGAGCGTCATTATGGCGAACCTCTACATAAAGTAGTGGGGGTTGTTACCCCATTTTCGGCGCAGGTCAATGCGATAAAGTCATCATTACGTAAGCTGGATATTAATTGTAGCGGCGATGAAAATTCGCTGACAGTTGGTACTGTCCATTCATTGCAGGGGGCGGAAAGGGCGATTGTGCTTTTCTCTCCTGTATATTCGAAACATGAAGATGGCAGTTTTATTGACAGCGACAGTAGCATGCTGAACGTCGCCGTTTCACGAGCTAAAGACAGCTTCCTGGTCTTTGGTGATATGGATCTGTTTGAGATCCAGCCTGGATCGTCACCTCGGGGATTGCTGGCTAAATACCTGTTTGCTTCCAATGGCAATAGATTGCAGTTTGAGTTTCAGGAGCGCCAGGATTTAAGTACCTCACAAACGCAGATTTCAACCCTACACGGGGTGGAGCAACATGATGCGTTTCTGAATCAGACTTTTGACGCCATTAATCAGAGCATTACTATCGTTTCCCCGTGGCTCACCTGGCAAAAGCTGGAACAGACAGGTTTTCTGGCATCGATGTCTCAGGCGCGCGCCCGTGGTGTTAATATCACTGTAGTAACGGATAAAACGTCTAATACAGAGCATGTAGATTTTGAAAAGCGCAAAGAGAAACATCAGCGCCTAAATGAAGCAGTGGAAAGGTTGAATGAAATGGGCATCACAACGAAGCTGGTTAACCGTGTTCACAGTAAGATTGTGATTGGTGATGAGGGACTGCTCTGCGTCGGTTCCTTTAACTGGTTTAGCGCTACGCGCGATGAGAAGTATCAACGATACGATACGTCGATGGTATATCGTGGTGAAAGTTTAAAAATCGAAATTAAAACGATTTATTCCAGCCTGGAACAACGTCAGTTGTAATTCTCAAGTGTCTTTCCCAGGTTAACTAACGAGAATGCGCAGAACCGACCATTGCTCGCCGCAAGATGAACTGTCCAGAGAATGTCTTTATGGCTCCTGCCGGGATAATGCGGTGGCTGAATCATTGTTCAGTTCACTGAAAATAGAGCGAATCAGAAAACGTATCCACAAAATCCGGGGCCTGGCCCGGGCCGATATCTTCGATTACATTGAAGTGTTCTAGAACTTGGCCCGGCGGCACAGTCACCTGAGTGGCGTCAGCCCGGAGGCCTTCGAACAGGCCTCGTCGTGAGGACAGGAATTGTCTATGGGCGTGGGGTCAAGTCCATGATTCCTGTAGAAAACTCAAAGATGCCCGTTATACTTTGAGTAACGGGCAAATAATGAGGTTTGGCCAAGGTTGCGAGACTGCGTTACTCCTTTTGGGGCGCCCAAATATACGACCCTAATCGAAGGAGTGTTTCGTGAGAGTTCGGTGAATAGACACTCAATAACCCCTGTTCGTTGGCTGCGAGATACTGCCAGTTTCCCTCTTCCATCATCAGTTCTTTGAAATCCGTACCGTTATTGCTCAGGTAGATAACCTGCCGGTTAAAGCTGGATGGGAACATGCTGATCCCATCGAGGTGAAAACAATCGGCGACGCGCATTTCGTTGTCATGCCGTTTCCACTCGTAGCCTTTATCGGACGTCAGCAGATAGCGGGAGTAGAAACACATCAGCGTGTCATTCATTCGCGTGACCCGAACGTCGCTGTAAAACTCTTTCTCGCCATTCCAGGTACAGCTACGCCAGTTTTTACCGGGCACATGGTATTCGATCATCGGTTCTGATTTGGGCCGCTTTTTCACCGACGTGTAGTAGTTGTCGTATCTGCTAAATGCCAAGAGACAATCCACGCCCGGCAGCGCACAAAGGTTTTCTATCTCGATACCTTCGTTGTAGTTTGGCGACTCGTCATAGCGCTGCCATGCTGCGCCCGGATTTTCAGCACAAAAAATCAGCGGTTTATCGTAGGTCGAGGTTTTCGTTGAATCGAAGAAAAAGCCTTCATCCTTGTATTGATACTCTTTGCGCTCTTTAAAACGCCACAACCAGCGATGATTAAAATAGACCAAATCCTCGGTGGCGCTGTAGTCCCAGGCATTGGGAAAATCCGGAAACTGGCTTTTTTGCCAGTTAAGTGCATCGCGGGAATAGAGGAACCCTGGGCCGGAGCCAACGAACATCACCCACACACCTTCAACAATAATTATCTTATTTACATAGCATCTTTCATCTGATGCAACGGGATTCACGCTCTGCCAGTTCAGCCGATCCTCGCTGCGGTAGAAACATTCCTCGTTATCAACGATTAACCATACTTTGCCGTCGGTTTTGATATGTCGGATGTTTTCCGGATCGCAGGGCGGCTTCTCCACATCCTGCCAGTCAATGCTAAGTCGGAACTCTTGTCCCGCTTTCACGACGGTAACCGACTGCTTATTGCGTTTTTCCTGCTCCTGCTGCTGCAACCGCTCGGCGTACTTTTGCTGTTTAATGCGAATAACCGAACTATCAAAATCACCCAGGGAAAAGAGTTCCAGTTGCTCCGCCGCATCGGAACAAGCTTTCGAAAAGGCGGTTAACACGCTATCAATTTGGTTCTGGTATTCGTTGAATTGATCGTACCAGTCTTCGTTTTCGGCGGAATTATCCAGTTCATAATCGGAATAACTGATGTGCTCGTCATATTCAAACGTTGGCAAACCCCAGCGTGAGGTCATTGCGTTGCCGGTACTCAATGCTGTACCTTTCGTCGAGATAAACTCGCTAGCTTTTTTACGAAAATCATTTAGGCCAGAAAGGCAGGATTTGCGTCCCAGCGTATAGGCCGAGCTTCCGACCGCTGATCCCATTTTGCCGAAGAAGCTGTCACCTTCAAATGAGCCCATAAAGAAGCCCACGTCGGATGCTTTGTCTGTTATTTTCATCAGTTCAAAGCCCAGCATCGTTGCGGCATGGTCGGCGGCGTAAAGCTGTTTAATCGCGGCGGAGAAGTGCTCTTTAAATTGCAGTTCGCGGTAGCGAACGATATTTTTCCAGCCCTGCGTTAGTGCGTTTAATTTCGCGGCGCTAGTAATCAACTGCGTTTCATCACTTTCGCGGAGCAGCGTCAGCATAGCGGCAAAATTATCTTTAAACTGTGCAGGTTTCAGCACACCAAGTAGGCGCATCATCTGAGGGTTTTCAATGGTCTTGCCGCAGATCTCCAGCAGGAAAAACACATCGAAAAGCCAGTTGTAACGCGCGTTATCATCACTTAGCAGCGCCAGCATCTCCGGCTGAAATTGCTGGAACTTGTGCGCGCTATCGGCCAGGCTGGCGATCTCTCCAGCCACTGCCGGGCAGCCTGCTTTCTCGCCGAGCAGCGACAAAAACTCAGCCCCTTGTTTACTCAGCGATGCTGAATTCTCAATACTTAGCGCCAGCAACAACAGATAAAGGTGCTTTTTCTCTTCGCTCTCTGCGGTATCCAGAAAACTGTGATGGCGAATATCGGGCAGCACAGAAACCAGCGTTAACGCCTCAGCGGCGTCTGCCTGCGGAGCCTCAATCGCAACGGCATTTAACCCGTTAACATCCTTGAAAATATCGATAGTCACCAGACTACCGCCGATCACTTCGCTAATCAGATCGCGAATACTGTAGATGGTTGATAAGCCAGCAAAGGTTTCGCCAAACAATTTGGAAATGAGTTTTTCGCGAGCCTCATCACTGTTGCACAACACATCATCATCAATCAACGAGACTATCTTTTCGTATTGATCAGAAAGGAAATAGAGGGCGTTAAATCCGATTCCCGAGATATTGGACTGGATGAAATTTGAATCAATTAGATGCTCATCCAAAGAAAGTTCAATTAGCGAGCGGTAGCGATCAATACCGGCAATCTCGATCTGGTCGATAAGCTCAATAATAAAATCCAGCAGACGTACTTCTTCATCGCAGTTTATGCCGAGTTTTTCCAGTGTTACGATCAGGTAATTGATATCCGCTGTCGCCAGTTCAGCATCTTTGTGTCGGCACATAAAATCATAGGTCAGGCTTAATATCAGAATGGTGTCTGGATAAGATTTATAGCGACGCTTATTCGCTTCGATAGATAACGACCAGTTATTAAAACGGGTGTTATTTTCTACATGCACCAATCTGCGATTAATTTTATCAATTGCCTGCTCAAGGAAATCCCGGGTTTCAATAATAAATTCATTCATAGTCCCCAGGTTATTACGAATAATGGCAATGCTTTGAGAATTGAGCATGTTCTGCTGCTGCAATTGCATCAAATAATGCCAAGCAAACTTCTGCATTTGCAATGTATCAGATTGATTCTGTAGCTGGTTTTCACTGTTCTTGCCGGTGATCGCGCTGGCAAAACGTTTAAAAAAACCGCTGCTTGCCTGATTTTGCAGTCGCTCCTGGCTGGTGGAAATCAGCTTTGAAGCGTCCAGCGCCAGTTGCTGCGTAAGCGCCGCATTAGCAGAATGTTGCCTGACCAAGTTGTTAACTGCTTCCAACTCAGTCCCTTCCAGGGGTTGATGAAAAATCCGTTGTTGCAGCTCAGCTGTCATGTCGGTCATTTTCTGTTCCTTACAGATTATTAATTTTATTTTTTAAAAGCAGGCTCTGTGCTTGCAGGGTTTTTATCTGGCTGGTGAAATGTTTTTCCGAGAGATAAAGCCCTTTATGTAAATCGGCGTAATAGGCTTGCGAATGCTGCAGATAATTTAACGCATCGTGCATCACCAGGCCGGTACCCACCACCTGTTCGGTGTTGGCAAGGGTAAGCTGGAAATTTTTCTCGATATGATTATCAATGGCGATATTCATGGCGAGCGTGGTGATCACGCCGCCGATAAGGCTGCCTACCAGTGCGCCCACCGGCCCGCCGAGGGCGCCCACCGCCGCGCCGACCGAGGCTCCCGTGACGCCCGCGCCGGTCTGGAACAAATTCTTACCCACCCGGGATTCTAGCTCCTGGGCGCTAATTTTCCCTGCCGCGAACAGCACCACATTTTGCACTACATCCACGGCGCAAACGGCCGCTCCGGCAACGCCGCCGTTAGCCATGCTGCGTTTGAAGACCGTACCGGCAAACAGACCGGGCATAGAGCGTGCGGCGATGCTGACGCTTGCATTTGCAACTCCGGCTTTCAGGGCGCTGTCCCCGGCGGCAATTACCGTGTTTTGCAGGATCTGGATGGTGGCTTGTTCAGACGTAATTTCGCCATTTTTTACCTGCCGAATATACTGGAAAGTGTTAATACTTCCGGCAATAACGGTAGTGATCATCGCCGCCGATCCTGCTGCACGCACGCTTTGCTGGATGGTCGCTTTATTGAGATAACCGTCCTGCATGTTCTTATGCAGATCTTTCCCGGCTGGTGTACCGGATCCCACAGACTCGGCATCGCGTTTGCTGAGCGGCGTGGAACTTACCCCTTCCGCCTCAATGGACCCGGCAGTGTTATCACGCACTTTTGCCGCGGCTTCGGAAACCTCTGGGCGCGTTTGCTGATTTTTAAGTGCCGTACGTTGTGCAGAGGCTTTAATGTCCTCAATTTGATCGGCTGGACCGATAAACACATCACTGTGCTGATATTGATGCACGCCATCTTTGGTTGAACGGAATGCATTTTGGGTTTTATCGGCATTCTGAAAATATTTCAGTTGCGCTCCCAGCACCTGCTCATCACCCTTCATCACCACGATGTCATGCACCTGATGATTTTTTAACAGAGGGGTTTTCTTAAACTGGTCAGTAAAGGCGCAAATGTCTTTATCTTTCAGAATGGCATCAAGGTTAAAGGATTCTGCGTGCCAGGTTTCAGCAGCAAAACCTCCTTTTATGGCGTTGTTTTGCGCCGTCGACGAGATGGTAGACATAATAGAGTTAGCTTGGTTTATTTCGCCAACCATGCGGCCAATCTTCTCTGATGCCTGCATTGGCCAGATTGGACAGAGGCTAATCGATTGCGTTATGGCCTTTTTGTGATCATTCGTCATGCTGCATCCTCAGACGTTATCCTGAAAAGCATTATCGGTTACGGGATTATTTTCTTAAGTAAGTCGCGAGATATACTGATAAATTTGCGCTGAAACGCGTTAGCTTCAGCGACGGGTGGTACGGTCTTTACATTAGATAACCAGAATCGTAAGCAAGGAAAGAGCTGATCCCGATGGACAATTCGCGTCGTCACGATTAGCTTCCCGTCCTGCGTTTTACTAATGACTTTTTGCTGCGGCAATACGCAGCGCCGTTCGAAATAGCTGGCGATATCAGGAAGCACTTCAACGGTACCTCCATTTTGTTCATGTTGAACCAAACGTGATCTTCACAGCTACGTGAGGACAGTTCCACACTTTGGCGCCTGAATTAACTACTGTAATCACCGGAGTTACTTGTTGTTCTACCTCAAGGCAATTTTTTTGCAGCAAAAGTAAATTATTTCCGAGGTAAATTATTGTGCGATTATGCTGGTCAACGGAATTTAAAGTAGCCGCTGCGCAAAGACCCCAAGAGATATTGTTTATACTCATTCTTCGATACTTCCTTCCACAACCGGCTGCCTTCTAACGTCACTCACCGCATCACCAAACGCGGCCAAAAACCATTTCAGCATTGCGCTATCCACCACGGTGGCAGAAATTTCCAGTCGCTCTTCACCAATATCCCGATGCGTTTGATCAGTTGATAGCGGAGATTCAATCAAGTGGAGCCCAGCAGCGCGGTCAATTTCAAAAGTAAGAAAAATCATTTGCCCTTCACCAAATCCAAAGCGGCCGTCGTCGTCATATTTTTTTAAGTTGAATTCAGCTGGTCGCTCGAAGGTAAAGGTGCTGACGCTCGCGGAAAGAATACGGTTGAGCGCCAGACTACGTTCGTTGTTGTATCCCTCGAAGCGGCAAACCAGATAGAGGCGAGGCCCTTGCTGCGCCAATCCCAATGGCATCACTGTGTTTTCGCTCTCTTTGCCGCCCGCATTGCGATACGTGATGCGTAGTAAGTGATTGAGATACAGCGCTTCACTGACGGATTCAAACACGCCTTCAGCGATCGGGGGCGGCAGTAATGGCTGGCTGGTTGCCACGATACGCACTTTATCTGGCCACTCCGCTTCAAGGCGGGTAGGGCCGTTGTCGTGTAAATTACGCTGCGCCTGGGTAAACAGCCCGGTCATGGATTTAATCAGTCGGGTCGGCAAAATAGGCTTCAGATGTGCTTCCGCCATCGCTAATAGCAGCGATTCTTGCGGCGTCAGCATTGGAAGTGAGACGCCACTAGAATTCTCCAGCCAACGATAGCCATAAGGACGGTTGCGGTCGTCGCGCTCGATATCAAAATGTTCGCAAAGCATCTCCAGATTACGCTGAATGGTCCTTACATCGCGCTCGATTCCAGCATGCTGTAGCTGCTCATGAAGCTCTTTTGCCGTGATTTTTCTGCCGCGTGGAATACGGCGCAGAAGCTCAAGAGCGAGCACGGTGGTCTCAATGGTTTCAGGTCTTTTAGCCATTTTGATTTCCTATCAAATTACTTAGTGCAAAAAGCCAATCGCCGGTTTTTCGCGTGTTTTCATCCAGCACTCGGCTTTCAGTGCGGCAATAAAAGCCTCTGTTGAACTCACTGGCTTAAATTGATGCTGACGTGCTACCAGTGCAAAATCGCCCGGCGTCAGGTAGTCCAGTTTAGATATTTCTTTAATTTCAGTAGATTGCGGTTCATTGAGCTGAAGCTCACGAGAGTAAAGATTCAACAATGCGACCGCCTGGTCATCACACAAATAGTTGAACCGCACCTTAAGATCGAAACGACGCAGCGCGGCGGCATCTAGCACATCAAATCTGTTCGTGGTGGCGATCAGCACACCTTCAAACAGTGCCATCTGGCTTAACATTTCGTTGGCACTGCTCACTTGCCAATGGTGCTGGAACTCGTCGCGTGCGCTAAGAAAACTATCAATCTCATCAATCAGCAGGATCGCATTGTCGCGTTGTGCCTGTTCAAATAACGCCGCAATGTTCTGTTCACTTTCACCAACGTAGCGGCCTAAAAGCTGTGAAGCCTTGCGTTCTATAACGACCTTATCTAACTGCTTCGCAAGCCAATGTGCCCATGCCGTTTTACCCGTGCCCGAAGGGCCAGAGAGGCAAAAACGCGCTGAGTGACCCGATGTCAGAGCTTTACCAATTTCATCGAGTTGGTTATCACTATTGATAAATGCCGTGTCATAGATTGCGGGTGTTTGGGCCGTAACATGGTTTTTTATCGGCTTATGCCCCTGAGCCTTTAGGGTGTTATTGATTAAATACATTAAAGTCTCAGGGCGTTTTTCCATTGAGAGCTTGTCGCCAACGCCCGCGAGGATGCTGGCCGCCCGGTTAATAACTGCAGGTGCCAGATAAGGGACTTCTGCTAATTGGGAAAGGGCGTGAGGTGCCAGTATTCCGCCACAGGCCTCTTGAATGATCTCTGCCCGCAGATGACGTGGTGGGGTATTGAGCTCAATGACCATGTCAAAGCGGCGCACCATTGCCGGATCCATACAATTGATGTCATTGGCTACCCATAGAGAGGGAACCACATTCTCTTCCAACAGACGATTGATCCAGGCTTTCGCTAATGGAAGCGGGCTGCTGTTATGTATCCCGGGACTTTCGACAAAAACATCTTCTGCCTCATCGAGCAGAATGATGGCTCTTTCATCAATGAATAAGCGCTGCGCAGCACGCCAGGCACGCAAACGACGGCTGCCACTGATCGGGCGCAGGGATTCATTCTCACTACTCACTTCATACAGAGGGGTTTGCAACTCGTTGGCAATCAAACGACACAGCTGGCTTTTTCCGCTACCCGGTTGGCCATGAATCAGGACGTTGACCCCGATACGTTGGGTGCTCAGCGCATGATGCAACCACTGGCGCAGAATATTGACTGCCGGGATGTGGTCATAATTATTTAGCTTCAGATGGGCTGGCCCACAGATGTTGATCATGCCTTGCAGGAGACGTGCTGGACTTGTCTCACCCGCGTAAAGGCGTTCTGCCAGTGTGGGTGAGAATGGCTCAAGTTTATTGCGTAGCAAATGCGCACCGTTCATTTCAAGGCTAACCAGACCGGTTTTAGTCAGGGTGCTGGAGGGGCCAAGCGCTTCGCGTACTTCGGTCTCAGTGATATCTAAAATCATCGCCAGCGTGCGATAAACTTTGGCGGAGGTGAGCGGCCCAAGCCATTCCGTGACATCGTCAAGCAGCCTTTCCTGGTGGAGCTGTAATGTGAACTCCAGAATGACTTTTTCGGCGCTGTTCAGTCCAATACGCGTGGCAAACCTGTTTACTGCAGTTTGAAAAATTGAAGCTTGGGTTAACGAGTTATGCTGTTCAGCATCCTGATAATGTTTGCGTAATCTCTTCAGCAACGAATCGTGATCCTGCTGGCTCAGATTAAAAGTATGCTCATTGTTGAGATGAAGATAATCAGCCAGCGGTTGGCTACTGAATCCATGCTGAGTAATAAACTGTTTGTGTGCGCCCAGACGAAATAGTATCCGCAAGATCCATTGCTGCATTTTGGTATCCTGGTAATTCATTTCAGCGACTTGACTTACTTCTGCAGACATTACAGTGTTCATATTCTTCTCCTTGTGAAAGCGCTATTTTTATATTGCGCTGAGACATTTTGTGTCGCAGGAAATGAGAAGATTTTTTTGGATTTCTTGATTGACTGCGACACAAGTTGTCGCAAGGATGTGGATGAGTTTCTCTTGAATGAAATGAAACTGGGTTTTTTAATAAATTCCGCCATTCTTTTTTCTTTGTGGTTATTTTATATGAATAGTACGACTTTCTTTAATTGCAGCTGTCGAGATAAGTTAGTTAATAGGTTGTGGCTGCTTTTTTAGTGGGTGGTAGTATGACATCCAATACAGCCCGAGTAGCTCTGCTCACCAGATATTTCGAATATCTTGAGTTAGTGGAGAAGATAAGTGGCACCTTCGTTAACATGTTCAAGTATATTGGTTTAATGATAGCGGGCGATTAGAAAAAAGAAACCTTGACTAGTGAGACCGTATGCCTCTGACCTTGAATAGAGTTCAATAAAATTAAGTCTATCCGAATATTGAACTCAGGATCTGGTGACTTCAATTAGAGCGCGGCTGATATGCATATCTGTGGGAAGCGCCCCTCCCAGCTTTGCCTGAAAAATAAGACTGCGAAGCTTGTGTGGGAAATTAAAGATAAATTATCGATGGCGCGAAGTTCTGTAACCCACTAACACCATGGAGGGATTTTTCAAACAGAGTCGTTAATAGCGCACGTTGCTAATTATTCATAATCGTAATAACTAATCAGCTCAGCTTCTCGCTTGTAGCTTTTATCCAGCGTAAATCCAGTAACTATCAACGCCATCATTGGCGGTATGATAAACACCACAGTGCGAATAAAGTAATCGCTTTCAAATGCCCATCCTTCCTGAATACTGGTGGCAATCATCAGCAGTGAAGCGCCAAGCATAAAAGTACAGCCAAGCAGGCTGCCAACCTTTTTTATACTTTTTAAATAAACAGAGCTGTAATTATCCTTAAGCCGGGTGAGTTCACTGTGCATCTGAAGAAATATGACCTGCTCGCCTGCGCTCTCCCTGGCAGCCAGAAGCTGACCACGCTGTCCGTGACGAACCGCCTTCGCTGACCATTCCATCATCAGCCACTGATAACCGGGCGTCCATGTATCGGCTATCCGCATGTTTTGCCAGCTCCGGATGTTGATACCTGCGTTATTTTCCTTTAGTGAATCCATCAGCAAATGAAGGCTTTCCCCCTGCAGGTCGCCGGTCCAGGCGTGCCTCAGGTCAGAGGCCTTGACTTGCTCAGCAGACAGCAGTACGTCTATCTTCTTACCCAGGTGATGAACTTTTGAGCTCATTCCCTTAAAGCAGCAGACTGGCATTCTGTCACCGCCTATTTTCCGATTGCGGGAAAAGAGCAGTGCGCAGGCATATTCGCAGAAATTACGGCTATCGCCGTTGTGAAGTTCGGCAATGATCAGCAGGCGAAATCCGCTAAATGACGAATCTGCCCATTCCTGCACCAGTGACAGGTCAGGCACTTCTTCAATGTAGTGGAAGCTGGCCTGTTTCAGAGAGGCATGGGCAGACTGAATCAGTGATGTTAAGTCATCGCGTACAGACTCCGCTGAGTTTCCCAGGTAGAGGAACAGTTCAGGGCGCTCGGTTCTCGCGTCAATGTGCGTCAGATCCAGTTGTTCCAGCAGATGCTGCACCACAATTTGCATTCGGCTCATGCCTGACGTTTCATCATCCTCAACGGAAAGTCTGAGAGCAATATCGCCATCCGCGGGCATTTCTCCCTCAAGCTTGAGCATTTTTAGCGCAGCGTTATCAACCGGAAAGATAGAAGCGTGTTCAGCCAGGCGCATCCATTCAGAAGCCCGGGATTTCCAATCTTTCTCGATGCCGATGTACGCAAGTTGCATAAAAAGACGCCAGGAACAGATAAGGTGGAAAACAATAAAACATAGTGAAACAACAGCAGAACATACCGCCACAGGCAGGGCCAATAATCGCCAGATAAGCAGGCTGAGAGTCAGCTGCTCACTCTCAAGCGTGAGAGCACTGAACATCAGCATAAGAAGGGTGGCAACAATACCCGCAACCGCCGTAAACAGACGAGGAAAGCGTGTCTCCGTTTTACCCGGGTAGGAAAGCAGCGGCTTCCAGAAGTATTTCATTTACCGCACTCCCGCTTCAGGCAAAGAGGTCAGCAGCTGGCAGCCACACTTCGCTTTGCAGCGGTCAGTAACAACGTTACGACCATTCATGATCCATGCAGGATGCCCTTCAACAGCAAATGTTGCACCGTGCTGACTGCACTGTGCTTTGTCACCAGTCAGCATGACCGGTTTACCGTCGAACATCTCTCCGCTAGCTTCGGTAACGCAGCCGCCCGGCGAAAGCCGGTCTCCCAAACGAATGACGCCGTCCATGTAATTTTTTCCTTTTATTTTGTTATTCATTTCTGCGGGAGTTAATTCACATCCCAGCCTACATATCGCACTGCATGTGGGTCCAGCCCGTATATCCCGTCACCTCAGGCACGCGGGTTGGAAGGTTCTGGAAGTTGGCATAGTGCTTTGTGATGAGTTCAGGCAGAATCCTGGGATCAACGTAGTAGAGACCCCAGCGTGAAACATTTTCTCCTTTGCCCGGACGAATAGCTTCGAGCCTGTCATGGTAAACTTTGCCTTTAAACGTATAGCTGTAATCAATCCCTTCCCCTCCCGGCATGATGCGCGGATCATCAAAAGGCAGGGAGGACATATACAGGTGCCCTTGTTTAGTTAGTAGAAAACCCTGGTCATTAACCACAGTCAGGGATTTGATGTTTTCGTATTCAGGAGAATCTGAACCCGCCTCATCGTCTTCACGTCCTTTCACGGTTGCAGACCTCCACGTACGGCCATAATCCCGTGAAATCGTCATTCCGGAGGAGCCCCACCACGGAACAGCAATGTACCGTTCTGAGGCGTTGATGTAAGGGTGGGTAAAGATGCGGTAGAACTGTGAGGTTATCTCACTGCGGATGTTGCGTTTCTCATCCACAAACCACAGCGCGCCTTCGCAGGCATAACCATGAAGCTCCAGCCAGCGATGATCGTCAAAGCGGTAAACCACCTGAACCGGCTTCTCCCTTTTCTTAAGCGGAACACCGCTGCACCCGCTTGCGCTTAGCACCATCAGAGCTGCCAGTGCCGCTGCGGGTTGCTTATGCAGAATGAATCTGAACATCAGAGTCCGGCCTTCATATCGCACTGCATGTGCGTCCAGCCCGTATATCCCTTAACCTCAGGCACTTGTGTTGGCAGATTCTGGAAGTTGGCGTAATACTGCTCCATTCTTACAGGCAAAATACGGGGATCGATATACAGGAGACCCCAGCGTGAAACGTTTTCTCCTTTGCCCGGACGAATAGCTTCCAGCCTGTCATGGTAAACTTTGCCTTTAAACGTATAGCTGTAATCAATCCCTTCCCCTCCCGGCATGATGCGCGGATCATCAAAAGGCAGGGAGGACATATACAGGTGCCCTTGTTTGGTTAATAGAAAACCCTGATCATTAACCACAGTCAGGGATTTGATGTTTTCGTATTCAGGAGAATCAGAACCTGCTTCATCGTCTTCACGTCCTTTTATCTCAGAGGATATCCATGTCTGGCCATAGTCGCGGGAAACAGAGAAATGCGCAGAGTCCCAGCTCGGTACAGCAATGTAACGCTCAGAGGCGTTGATGTAGGGTTTAGTAAAGATGCGGTAGAACTGTGAGGACACCTCACTGCGTATATCGCGCTTTTCATCCACGAACCACAGCGCGCCCTGGCAGGCGATTCCGTGGAGCTCCAGCCAGCGATGGTCGTCAAAGCGGTACACTACCTGAACCGGCTTTTGCCTTTTCTTCAGCGGATTACCGCTGCAGCCACTCGTAGTTAAAACAATCAGGCCAACCAGCGCCGAAGCTGCATGCTTATTAAGACCGAATTTGAGCATTAGAGACCGGCCTTCATATCGCACTGCATGTGCGTCCAGCCCGTATATCCCACAACCTCAGGCACACGGGTCGGCAGGTTCTGGAAGTTAGCGTAATACTGATGTATGAGCTCAGGCAGGACTTTAGGTTCTACATAGAAAAGTCCCCAATCTGAAACATCCCCCCCCACCCACTCCTTTCTCGGCTCTAATCTGTAATGGCGAACTTTACCCCTGAATGTTACGTCGTATTCAATTCCTGCCCCCCCGGGCAGGATTCGAGGATCGTCAAAGGGGTAGGAGGACATATACAAATGCCCCTGTTTTGTCAGCAGAAACCCCTGGTTATTAACTACGGTTAGAGATTTAATGTTTTCGTATTCGGGAGAATCAGAGCCTGCCTCATCGTCTTCACGTCCTTTCACGGTGGCAGACTTCCACGTGTGGCCAAAATCCCGTGAAATCGACATTCCGGAAGAACCCCACCACGGAACAGCAATGTACTGTTCAGAGGCGTTGATGTAAGGGTGAGTAAAAATGCGATAGAACTGTGAAGTTATCTCACTACGTATGTCGCGTTTTTCATCCACGAACCAAAGCGCGCCCTGGCAGGCAAAACCATGCAACTCCAGCCAGCGGTGGTCGTCAAAGCGGTAAACCACCTGAACCGGCTTCTCCCTTTTCTTAAGCTGGACACTGCTGCATCCATTCGCGCTCAGCACCATCAGGGCAGCCAGCGTAGTAGCTACAGACTTTTTCCTAAACATCACCATGTTGTTCCCTCGGTTTTCCTATACGCCGGCACGTCCTGATAGCCTGCCGGCTCCGGCTGGCTCCACTGATGAACGGGATCTTCTTTATTGTGCACCTCCGGATGCCGGGCTGGTTTGATACGCGTTCTTGGACCGTAATCATTCACCACGCCAAACTCCCCTGTCGGCAGCGCTTTATCCGGTTTATTCATAAATTGTTTGGTTTCTTCCTCATGCAAAATGCCAGTTTTGTAATACATTTTGGTTTTTGCATCCGGATTAAACTCGTGCCGCCAGTCGGCACGCTTGCGTAGGCTGAGCCAGAATGAGGGGTCTTCAAAGGCCATGCAGTTACCGATGGCGAGATCGTAGGCCACCGACTTTTCCTGCACGTTAGGGTCCATCACTATTGAAGAGTGCTGGCTGAACTTTACCGGGTCGCCGTATTTTTCCATCTCGTTAATTTCATCGTCCGTTTTGCGCCGTTTCAGCAGATAGCGCTGCGTTGCGCTGCCAATCACGCGACCGGATACAAACGCGGTTCCATAGTGGCGGTTGACCTCGGCCAGCTCGTTTTCTGACAGCACCTGACCGGGGCGGTGCGGATAGGCAAATCTGATCGCTGGGCGAAACTCGGTCACCTGCCAGGCGTTTTCATGCTCACGTGCGGAGTAATCAATATAGCGATCCTCCCCCCCGACACCGGTTTTGTACTTCATGTCCCCGCGGTTATCCTGCCCCATCAGGGTCAGCTCAATTACTTCAGGCAGGGCCTCAGCGTTTTCGGTCACGCCGCTCTTCATCGGATAAGCGGCGTTAGTTGGCCAGCCGTCATACTTAAAATCACCGGGACGGAAAGCGGGCTTTTCAAAAGGCGCGCCGGTCGGGGTGACGCCCGTACAGTGGTGCTGGCAGAAAGCGCGCTGATACAGATTGGGTATGCCTTTGGCGAACGAATCTGGAATACCGCGCCAGCCCATGCCCTGCACGTTAGAGAGCGACACGGTGCCGTCATCCGGGCAGAAGTAGTTATAGACCCGGCCGTAGTTGTTGCGGCTGTAGCGGGGATCGCTGTCCCAGCGGTGCTTGCGCCACAGGGTGGCATCGTTGTACATCGCTTTGACAAAGTCCGGGCTGTAGCGACCGGCAGTGTCGTACTTAGGGTTGGTGGCCATCAGCCGACAGAAATTGCGCAGCGTTTCCTGGCGCCCGTGCGCCGTCTGTTGCTTGCCGGGCAGCATATTTTCCATAGATCGTGGCTCAAGCGAGTAGGGTGAATGGCAGAGAATCGCGCAGTCGGCGACGGGTAAATTTTTTGCCTTCTGCTTAAGCAGCATGTTCGCCAGCATGCTGATGATTGTGCCCTGACTGTGCGCGACGATGTTAATGGTGTCGTATGTCGTGTTGGGGTTACTGCGGATGGCCAGGATCAAATCCGCCAGTCGCTGCGCGGCGAAAAACTGGTAAATGCGGTGCGGATTGCCGTAGATCGGGTGCGTAAAGTCCCCACCGTTGAGTTTGCGGCTGTAAATCCCCGCCATCCATGTGGCTCCGCCGTTCGCGCCAGGTCCCAGCATGTCTGGAATACAGGTGGTCGCGTTGGCGAAGGTGCCGCCGTTCTTCGCCGCAGCCAGGTTGAGCACGTTGCCGTAATTATCATTGCAGAAGCCGCGACCTTCTGAGTTCAGCTTTTTCAGTCGCTTAGGATCATCTTCCTGGAACGCGTCGTAGGGCAGGACGGTTTCCAGACCGAGCCGGGCGATCTCATCGCGGTAGCGTCGCTGGTCTTCGTTGTAGGTTTCATGATCGACGGGGCGATAGCCCCAATAGAACGGGATGATCGGTGACCGACCGCTGGCCGTCACGCGCTTTGGCGCGCCCTTCAGATCGGTCAGCCCCTCAATTTCACTCCACTGATGCGGGTACATGTCGTCACGCGCCAGACGAGCGTTCAGCCCGGCGATAATGCCTTTTTCCTGCGTTTCGTAAGCTTCACCGATGTCGTTAACACCGTGCACGAGGATAACAATGCAGGGCAGCGGACTGCTTACTGGAAACTCCTGCATCAGCATGCCACCGGCGGTATCGCGGTTGAGGCCGATGAAGCTTCCCAGCTCCGGATTGTTAAAGGCGCTGTTCTTTGGCTTTTCACTGGTCATTGCTTTGCTTCCCTGATGAGCGTGACGACAAGCTGTTCGGTTTCTGCGAGATCCAGCAGCGGGGAATGGCCGTTATCATCGGTGATACCGTCCTCGGTGCTGCCGTCCGGCCGGGTCACCCGGAAGGGCTGACTGGCAAGTGGATGCTTCCTGTCGCCGTTTCTGAACAGGCGCACACCGCGCGCCAGCGGGTTATCCTTAAACACCGGATCGACAATTTTCGCCGATTCACCCTTCTGATAGATGAGGGTCGGGGCTTTCTGCTCGATGCGCGCCGGGGAGAATATTTCCACGCCACCATTCGGGTGCAGGCGGATCCCGCCGCCACCGCAGTGCAGATACAGGCCCTTTTTCGCGCTTATCTGCAGCTCACCGTTGACGCTGGTAATCTGCATGTTCTGATCGGCAAGTGCCGCAAACTGCCCGCGTTGGGCCTGAAGGGTGATATCGCCAGATGCGGCAATCAGTTTGATGCCGATCCTGCGGACAAACGCGGAGATTCCCTGACCCGCTGCCACGGAAAGGGCCTTAAATATGTTGACGCTGCCGTTGCTGCCAGCCGTGATCACCGCATCCTTACCGGCGGCCAGGTGGAGGCTCTCGGGCGTCGCCTGCGCAATGCCCGCTTCACCCCAGGACAGGATGCCGGGCTTCGCCAGCCCGGATACAGCTTGCTGAAGCGCCTGCTGTGGTGCAGTGTCTAAGCCCTCAGCGCCGGCACCGGTGGCAGCAGACTGCAGGCTGTAAGCAATACTGAGCGCCTGCTCCAGATGCGTGATGGTCTCAGCCATATCGAGCTGCTTTCCACGTGCGCCCGTCTGCGCCGAGGTTGTCAGGTAAATCCCCTCTGCGGCACGTACGGTGGCGTGATGGTCGGTACGCAGCTCTGCCCCTTCGCCGCGTTCTTTACGATCGGCATCTACCAGGTGGCCGAGGTTGAGCTGCGTTTTGCCGAACTCGGTTGATACCTTGACGTGCTCACTGCCTGCCGCATCCTCCATCCGGATCTTGTTCTTTCCCATCGTCCGGATAACGTTGCGCGTGCTGTTGAGGTCGTTCACCACGTCAGGATTGAGCGCATCGTGCAGGACGTGCGCAATATAGGGCCGCTCAGGATCGCCACCTTCAAACGCGATCGCCACCTCCATGTTGTCCAGCAGCGGGAAGTGCACGCCGAACTTATCACCTGCATAGATGCGGGCCAGACGAACAGGCATACTTTCCCTGCCTTTCTCCCAGCTATCGAGATCAAAACAGAACTTCACTCGATATCGTCCCTCACTGTCGGGACGGGCAAGGCGGTCGTTCATGACGGATCCTGAGACGCGTGCGGGAACCGTCCCTGAGATAACCGGCCTCGGCAGGCGCTCTGGTCTGAAAGCGGCGCGCTCACTGTAGGGAATGCCGCTGAGTTCAGCCTGGTACCCAGCCGCTCGGCCTGCGCGGCAGATGCTCTCAAGAATGAGAAAGCCGGGCACGAATGCTTCAGACTGCTCACCCACAATTTCAGCCACCATGCCTGGCTGCAGCGCGGGATCGTCAGCAATGGCTTCCAGACACGTCCGGCCGGATAAATGGCGCTCATGGCGGATGCGGGCATAGTGCCAGGATGTTTCCGCTTCACCGCCCTGCATGCTGCTCCACTGGTCGCCAGCGCTGTGCTGAATGTCAGCGTAGTGGTAATCCCTTCCTGTGGTGTAAGGGGCTTCGTCGCCCATGTCCGCGTCGTGTTCCGGAGGAATATACCTGCTCTGTCTATAGTCATAATCACGCGCACGTACTGATGCGGGTACGACAACTGAATGGCAACGCATCTGCCGGATTGTCAGGGTATCGCCCGTTAAACCCGCTTCTGGCAGCGATTGAATTTTCGTGCCACTAACATAGCCGGCCTGATGATCGCCAAACACAATCACGGTTATTTCTTCAGCAGTTTCGTGTTTACGGAAGCGGAACCAGATCCCGACTTCAGAAAGCAGACGCCGGATGAAGCACAGGTCACTTTCCCCCCACTGAACAATCATTTCACGGTCGGGGTAGCGCCACTTCAGCAGGCTCATGTCAATTTCATAGCCTTGAAAGCCGTGCGACTTCAGCAAAGAGTTGACGAGCTCGGGAACGGACGTACGTTGATAGATAGCGTATCGGCGCGTGCTGGTCAGTAGGGCCAAAGGATGTTCCAGCATAACTTCATACGTCGATTCGTCAGCGCTGGTTGAAATGCGGGAAAAGCGCGTGATTACCCCGTGAACCTTACGTAATGAGCTCCAGGGATCCAGGTCAGGCCGAAATCGGGATCCATTTTTGGAGGGGGCCCGCATCATAAATGCAGCGGGCTGCATCATGACTTTTTCAGGTGGAATGTCCTGAACGGACGAGGTGAAGCGGATGGTAAATCGATAAGGCTGGCTGAGGGATTCACGCCCTTCAAATGATTCGACGTCTGCAACCACTTCGTTGTTTTTAAAGACGAGAAGATAGCGGTTGAGCGAATTTACATGGGCGGAATAGCCCGAACTCCCTGTCAGGGTCATAAATATCCTTATTGAAATGACACCACAAATAATAAGGATAAGTGTAAATAATTTACCTTTGTTAGTATACCGTAAAATTTGACTTAATTTTGGACCTAATATTTGGCAGGATTCCGGCAGTCGATTTCCTCGATGTACACCATCAAATGGCTGAACAGGGCCACAACCTCGACTGCGTCAAGCCGAAGGCATACATCCAGCTGTGTTGGGTAGATGAGCCGAATCGGTGATTGAAACTGTCTGGCAAAACGGGAGTTGCTTCTGCCTTAACCAACTCACCAACCGCCCAATCCCCAACAAATCCAGCCCTTCGGCATGAAACAAATACTCATTATCCCCCGAAAACTCACGCACAAACTCAATCACCTCTTCCAAACCTGGCTTCACACTAACCTCCCAGATTCACCCCCAGCCCCCAACGGTAAATCTTCCCCCAACGTCCCCAGCAAATACTCAACAAAAACCCTTACCTTACTGTTCGCCGTCTGCTTGGTTGCGAACACCGCACTCACCGGCATCGATCCCACGGCAAACTCCCTCAGCACCGGCACCAATACCCCTGAAGCCAAATCCGGTCCCGCCAGCCAGGCCGGAAATTGCGTAATGCCCAATCCCGCCAGTGCAGCGGCACGTTGCTGCTCACCATCATTGCTTTGAAACCGTCCTTGAGGCATCAGCGTAATCGCCTTACCGTGCCCATCCACAAACCGCCACGGATGCATGCCACGACCAGCATTAAATGCAATGCACTGATGCTCGCTCAGTTCAGCAGGGGAAGCGGGCATGCCATACTTGGCCAGATAATCCGGGCTCGCCACCGTGATCAACGGGCTGTCGGCCAGCTTGCGCTGTGTTAGCGCCGAATCCAGCAGTTCGCCGTGGCGGATGGCGACATCGATATTCTCTTCAATCAAATCCACATGTCGCTCGGAGACGCGCAACTCTACATTCAGCGCCGGATAGCGCGCCAGCAGCGCGGGCAGTCGCGGCACGATGTAGAAACGGCCGAACACCGGTGCCACTGAGATACGCAGCGTGCCTGCCGGTTCATCTGCGCCATATTTGACGTTTAATTCAAGTTGGTCGAATTCATCGCGCAGGCGCAGCGCGCCGTCATAAAAGGTTCGGCCCGCGTCGGTTAAGGCGATACCGCGTGAGGAGCGTTTCAGTAACGGGTGATTGAACTGCTTCTCCAGCGCGGCGATCTGTTTGCTGACCGCAGATTGCCCGATACCGGCTTCTTTGGCGGCGGCGGAGAAACTGCCGCATTCGACCACGCGCAGAAACAGCCGGATAGCATCAAGTCGATCCATTCAGTAGTCCTGCTGGGAATAGTTGGTATTCCATTAAGCCAGCTAGTTGCGAAAATTGGAATGGCATAAGGTGGCTCCACACCCTTTTACCGGAGCAACTCATGAACAAGACACAGCACTCCTTAACCGATCACGATCGTTTGCAAGTGCAGCAATCACTGGTCGAGCAGCAAACTCATCGCGCGAACTTTACTGGCTCAATGCGCGCGTATTATGACGAGATGACCGCGGAAACACCGTTGGCAGCAGGTGTGCGCAGTGAGCAAGCCTCCGATTCTGGCTGGTGGTTGCATCCGCAGGAGACACGCACCGAACAGGTTATCGTGTTTATCCATGGCGGGGCGTATATGCTCGGCAGCGCGCAGGCTTATCGCGGGTTCGCCAGCCAGTTGGCGGTGCGCACGGGCTATTCAACTTTTGTGCTCGACTATCCGATGGCACCAGAACATCCATTCCCGGCTGCGCCGGATAGAGTGATTGAGCTACTGAAGAGTCTCGTCGACAGCGGCATTGAACATATCGCGCTGGTGGGAGATTCAGCCGGTGCTGCGCTGTCACTGGTGGCGCTGCAACATCCGCAGCTGGTTAAGAAAGTCCGTGCTGCGGTACTGTTTTCGCCGTGGACCGATCTGACCTTCAGCGGCGCTTCGTTTAACGATCCCAATACGCGTGATCCGATTTTCCAGCCATCGATCCTGCGCGATGCCGCTGCGGCTTATTTGCAGGACATATCGGCGGAAGATCAACGCGCCTCACCGCTGTTTGCCCAGTACAGCCTCTTGCCACCACTGGCGATTCAGGTCGGCACTGAAGAACTGCTGCTGGATGACGCCACGCGCTTAGCGGCGCAATTAGCTGAGCAGGGCGGTGAAGTGCAGTTGGATATCTATCAGGGCGTGCACCATGTGTTTCAGCGGGACATCCGCCTGGATGCCGCACGTCACGCACTGGATATCGCCGCCAGTTTTATTCGCCAGCATCAGTAACACTTCGCGAGCCCGGCCAGAGATTTCCGCAACGCAGGCCGGGCACAAATCTCCTCCTCTCATCCCCCCATCACATTTATTTTAGCAACCGCCACATCCACCGATATAACCGTTAAGGGATCGTTTCCGGAGAGGGGGGCTGGTGAGGCAATGGCGAGTCAACTTGGCGCTGATGCCTGACAGTTGACGGCGCACGTCAACTCACCCAGCCGCTCTACTTTATCGGTCAAGGCGCGGGACGGGGTGAAAAATGGAAAAGGTACTGATTGTTGATGATCATCCAATCACACGATTAGCGCTCAAGCTAGTCATTGAACAAGACAATCGAGTAGTCGTAGGGGAAGTGGGCGATGGCATTCAGGCCATCCAGTGGGTGAAAAAACTGCAGCCGGATTTAGTGATTATTGATATCGACATTCCGGTGCTCAACGGTATCGATGTCATTAAGCGCGTGCGCCAGAGCGGGCACAAGAGAGGCATTCTGGTGCTCTCCGCCAAAGACAGCGAGCATTATATCCGCCGCTGTGCCACGGCGGGTGCCAACGGATTTATCAGTAAGTGCAAAGAGTTAAACGAGCTGAGAGATGCGATTCGCGCCATCAGCAAAGGATACGTCTTTTTCCCGATGAATTATGCGCGTCAGGGCTTGCATCTTGAGGATGAAAACAGTGACCAGCGCAAGATTGACGAGCTGTCACCCAAAGAGCTGGATGTGTTACGTCTGCTGGCGCGCGGGGAGAAGGTGGTGGATATCGCGCGAGTTATGAACATCAGCGATAAGACCGTCAGCACCTATAAAAGCCGGCTGATGATGAAGCTGGAGTTAAAGAATCTGGTGGATGTGCTCGATTTTGCCCAGCGGCACAATCTGGATTAAGGCGCAGCGGCAGTTTATGCGCTGAACTCTTCTGTCAGAAAGCTTTCGATAGCCTGATTCAACACATCCACGCAGCCCAGCGTTTCATCGAGCATCTGGCCGAGATGGCGTTCATCGGCTGGGGCGCCACAGGCTTGCTCTAATTCGCGGCATTGATCGGCAATCGAGAGTGCGCCAATGATCTGCACCGATCCCGCCAGGCGATGCAGGCTGCGTTCCAGCGCCGGCCAGTCGCGATTGTCGTAACAGGCGCAGGCCACCTGCATATCCTGCAGATTTTCATCACGGGTGGCGTTGAGCAGGCGCTGCAACATTTCGTTGTCCTGATGAGCCAGTTCGCGCAGGGCGTTGAGATCGAGCAGGTGATTCAGCGCGATATGGCCGGGATAGGGCACAACCGCCGGGCGCGGCACTTTTTGCAGCAATGCTTCCAGCTGCGGCAGGCGCAACGGTTTGAACAGGCAGTCATCCATACCTGCTTCCAGGCAGCGCGATCGCTCTTCTGGCTGGGCGTTGGCGGTCAGTCCCATGATGGTGAGTGGTTCACGCTGCTTCTTACGCAGTTCGCGCGTCAGAGTGAAGCCATCCATCACCGGCATGCTGCAATCGGTGATCACCAAATCAATCTGGTTTTCCTGCCACAGCCACAGCGCCTGTTCGCCATCCTCGGCTTCGATCACTTTGTGTCCAAGGCGAGTAAGTTGGCGTTTCAGCAGCAGGCGGTTAGCGGGATGATCATCCACCGTGAGGATGGTTAACGGCAGGCCGCAGGCATCTTGCTGGCGTATCGGTTCAACCGGTGCGCTGACCGCCTCACGGCAATCCACCGGGATGCGCACGCAGATGCGGGTGCCGCGCCCTGTCTGGCTGTGTAGCGTCAGGCTGCCTGCCATCATTGCCACCATTTGCTCGCAAATCGCCAATCCGAGGCCGGTGCCGCGCTGTTTTTTGCCCGATGCGGACTGTTCGTAAGGATTGAATATCAGCTGCTGATCCTCTTCACTGATACCGATGCCGGTATCCTGCACCGTGAGTTCCAGCGTGGCGCGATCGCCTTCGCCCGGTTTGCTGCGCACCTGGACTTCCACCGTGCCGCGCTCGGTGAATTTGATGGCATTGCTGATCAGGTTGGAGAGGATTTGCCGCAGACGCATCGGGTCCAGCAGCAGCTCGTCCGGATGCAGTACGTCAACCTGATAGTGCAGCAGCAATCCTTTCTGACGCGCCAGCCCTTCGAAAACGCGCACTACCGGTTCGGCCAGCGTATCGAAGCGTACCCATTCCGGTGACAGTTCCAGCTTGCCCGATTCGATTTTTGCCATGTCGAGGATATCGCCAATCAGCCCCATCAATGATTGCGCGGATTCATAGGCGACGCGCACCGACTCTTTATCGCACGGCTGTTGCAGGCGATTGGCGACTGCCAGCTCCAGCAGGCCAATGATCGCGCTGATCGGCGTGCGGATTTCATGGCTCATAGTGGCGAGGAAGGTACTTTTGGTGCGGTTGGCCTGCTCGGCGCGTTCGCTGGCCTGCAGCAGATCGCGGGTCAGCTGTTCATGTTCCGTCACGTCCTGCCAGCTGCAAATCATACCGGCGATGTTGCCGTGATTATCGCGAAACGCCACCGCCCGGTGGATAACATCACGCAGTTCGTGGCCGTTATCGATTTGGCCGCGTTGCGGTGCCATCTCCAGTGAGGTTTGCTCGGCCAGTGAGGCCATTTGCGCCTGGCAGAGGGCGTGCAACGGGTGCGCGCTGTCGCTGAGCGGCAGCTGGCTGATATTGGTGTGTGGATCGTTGAAGAACTGGCTCCAGGCCGGATTCTTGTTGGTCATTTCCCCTTTGTGATTGATGACGTAGATCGGCACTGGCGTACCATTGAACAGGGTTTTCTGGAAGGTGGCTTGCTCCTGCAGCCGCGCCTGTGCCTCTTTGCGCTGTCGCACCGCACGATGCAGATGGTAGTTCCAGAACAGTGAGGTGATCACCAGCACTGCGAAGATCCCGGCGAGCCAGTAGAATTCGTGACGATAGGCCATCCAGGTATCGAGTTTGACATCGGGCGTGCCTTGCCATTTCATCGCCAGCAGGGAGATGTCGCGCGGCGGGATGGTGGCCAGTACCTTGTTCAGAATACTCAGCAACTCCGGGTTATCGCGTCCTACGGCAAAGGCGATTCGCGCCGGATTTTCCCCGAGGCGCGAGACAATCTGCAGCCGATTACTGAAGTAGCGATCGATCATATAGCGCGCGGCAATAAGGTTATTCACCGCGCTATCTACCCGACCTTCATTCACCATCTGCAATGCAATACTGGCGTTCTCAACGGTGATCAATTTGATGTGGGGAAAATTTTCCGTCAGCCAACTGGTAAGTTCGTGCTGGGGTGTGATCGCCAGCGTGTCGGTGTCATTCAGTGTTTTGGGGGCGCCCAGCGTGTTTTTGCTCACTAGCACATACGGCGGCAGCACATAAGGATGAGAGAAAAGGGCGCGTGCTTCACGCTGCGGGCTGTGGGCCAGCGAGCCAACCAGCTCAACGTCATGGCGGCTCAGTTGATCGATCATCGCGTTGACGGAGGAGGCCTCCACCATGGTGAAGTCGATGCCGGTACGCAGATGGATCAGGCGCAGTAAGTCTGCGGTCATACCGTTAAATTTGTTGTGCCGATCTTTCAGCGTGAAAGGCGCATCGAGCGGGTTCATCACCACGCGCAGCGTCTGGTGCTGAGCCAGCCAGCGTCGCTCACGGTCAGTGAGTTGCAGAGGCGGCGCCGCCATCATTGGCGGCATGCTTTGCACCCATTGATGGAAGATGGCTTTGTGCTGCTGCAAGGGAATAGCATTCAGCACCGCATTGACGCCCCGAAACAGTGGTGCATTGCGGATGGGCAAGACAAAGCGCGGTCCGGCATCGGTGGGCTCAAAAATGCGTATTACGGAAAGCGTCGAGGCGTAGTTGCGCTCAATCAGGTAGTTGGCGGTGTTGAGATTGCCAATAAAGTAGTCGTTTTCGCCAAAGGCTAATGACGCCAAAGCGCTGAGCGCAGAAGGATAGCGGGTGATTTTCGCTTCCGGATAGCGCGCCTCAATCCAGGCATCGCTCAGGTAGCCTCGCGGCATGGCGATCTGCATCGGGGAGTTGTCATCACTCATTTCAGACATGATGTTATCGCGTGACACCATCGCAGGGTAATCCGAGGTAAACGACGTACTCAACAACAGGTCTGCGGCAGAGGGTTCCGGGCTGCCGGCACTGTCCACCAGTATATCCACCTTGCCTTGCTGCAAGGCATCGAGCGCAGCACTGCGGCTGCTGTAATAGTGCGTGTTGATGTGCAAACCGAGGTAATGCAGGACCAGAGCCGTGTAGTCAGCCGAGATCCCTTCCAGCGTGTTGGCATCGATGACCATATCGAAAGGCGGATTTTCTGGCGCGTAGAGGGCGACGCTGACTTCGCGTTTTTCGCCCAGCCAGCGCCAGTCGTTGTCGGGCAGATCAAAGGTCAGCAGGACATTTTGTTCACGACTGACCAACTGCATGGTGCGCGGATCTTCAGCCCTGATTGGCTGACTCAGCAGGCAGAACATCAAACCCATCAGGCAGAGTAATTTAACCATGATGAGGTCAGGCGATATTATTTCGTTTAGCAAACTCGTAAAGGCCGACCATATTTTGAATATCGAGCTTTTCCATTAATCGGCGTTTATAAGTGCTGACGGTTTTATCGCTGATCTTCATCCGTTGTGCCATTTCCACCACTTTCATGCCTTTGGATAAATACACCAGCACCTGCAATTCTTTACTGGAGAGATTAGCAATTTTATTTTTGTCTTCCTGAATATCATCCGGTAAACCCTGACGTCGGCGATTTAAAGGAAAGAAGCCATATCCGGCATTAATCGCGCGAATGGCGTCGTGCAATTCGGTCATGTTATTGCGTTTGCTAATAAAGCCATCGGCACCGGCGGTGGCGCTGCGCTTGATGTAGTGGTCAACGTCTTTGCCAGTCAGCACCAGAATGCCGCCGCTAAAGCCGTTGTGGCGCAGCCTTTGCACCAGATCGATGCCGTTGTAAGAGGGCATATCGATATCCACGATGATCAAATCCGGTGACAGTTTTTTGGTTAAGGCTAATGCTTCAAACCCGTCATCCGTTTCGCCCACCACATTCATGTTGTCCGTTTCAAGCAGCAGTCTTAATGCCATCCGAACGACGGGATGGTCATCAACGATGAGAACTTCCTTCATATAGCTGTCCTGTTTATTGCGGTGAATGGAATATTAATAAGGATTGGTTTTATTGGTTAGCGGATTTTAAGAGTAAAGTTTAAATGGCGCAAATAATTATTTTGTAAGGCTTTCCTGATGCAATAAATATCATGACCTGACGTATTATTTATATATTTACTATGGTTTTTACTCATTTTTATATTTATGCGATGAGTCGTTTAAAGTAAGCGAAGTCATTGGGCGTTGAGCTGATGATTTCGCTATGTAAGTAGTAAGAACATTATCGCTGTAGATAAAGGTTAAGTTGAGCAGGTAGTGATCTTAACGGGGCGAAACGAGGAATGAAGGTGTTTCGACGAAAAGGCGAAGTGTGACTTTGTTTAGATTGGGTTTAATTTTCACCTGAAGGTAAAGTGACTTATGTGGCCCTAAGAGTAACGTCATAAAATGTCACTGCACTGATAGTCATCACAGTAAGTAATCTTGCATAAATAAAGGGGTTTATGAAGTTAAACTTCTGATTTAATTGATTTAACTGGTGATTTTCACTGTGGGTTTTAATCGGAAAATAAAGCGTCATCACCTCTGCTTCCCAGATTGTGATTAATTCGATATTGAATGGTGATTAGCGATATTAATTAACGCTCTTTTCAACTAAAACATGACCCCGGTCATCTCGGTACAAATTAACAATATTAAACTGGGTTTTTGTTTTTATTCTCCTTTTTTCAGTTTATTGCCAACCGCACGGGGTGAAATATGACCGTTGTTCCTTTCCGTCCAGAGCCATCAGATTCATCTGATCGGCCCTTATATCAGCTCGAGAGTGCCAGGGCCTTTGCCCGCCTAAACAGTTCGCCCAGCGGATTGCAGAGCGAGGAGGCGCAGTCGCGTCTTGCGACCCATGGCCGCAATGTGCTGCCACAGAAAGCCGGGAAATCGATACTGATGCGTTTTCTGGCGCACTTTAAAGATGTGCTGATCTACATCCTGTTGGCGGCAGCGCTGATCACCGCGGTGATGGGCCATTGGGTGGATACCTTTGTCATTCTCGGCGTTGCTGTCATCAACGCACTGATTGGATTTATCCAGGAAAGTAACGCCGAGAAGTCATTGAAAAGCATTCAGAACATGCTCTCGAACGAAGCAATGGTATTGCGGGATGGACGGCAGATTGCTGTGCCGACCGAAGAGCTGGTGGTCGGTGACGTAGTGCTGCTGCGGCCCGGCGACAAGATCCCTGCCGATCTGCGTTTGTTCGACGTGCACAATTTACGGGTGGAAGAAGCCATCCTCACCGGGGAATCCACGGTGGTATCCAAGTTGAGCGACGCGCTGGAGGGTGAAAAGTCGCTGGGCGATCGGCTGAATCTGGCTTATTCCGGTACCACGGTGAGTTCTGGCACTGCCGCAGGTGTGGTGATCGCCACTGGCGGTGATACCGAGTTGGGGCACATCAACGCGATGATCTCCTCCATCGAAGAGGCTAAAACCCCACTGCTGGTGCAGATTGAAAAACTCGGCAAAGCGATTTTCTACATCATTCTGCTGATGATGGCCGCGCTGTTCGTGTTCGGTTTTCTGCTGCGCGACATCCCGCTGGCGGAACTGCTGCTGGCGGTGATCAGCCTGGCGGTTGCGGCGGTGCCAGAGGGGTTACCGGCGATCATCTCGATCATTCTCTCACTAGGCGTGCAGTCAATGGCGCGCAATCACGCCATCATTCGTAAGCTGCCGACGGTAGAAACCCTCGGTGCCATGTCAGTGATCTGCTCGGATAAGACCGGCACGCTGACCATGAACGAAATGACGGTGAAAGCGCTGGTGCTGGCGAACAGCCACTGGCGTATCAGTGGCAACAGCTACGAGCCGAAAGGGGAGTTTCAGCTGGAGAGCGGACAGCGCGATGAGGCACTGCTCAACGGCTTTTTACAGACGGTGAATATCTGCAACGAGAGCCAGTTGAGGCAGGATCAACAGGGCCATTGGGGGATTGTTGGTGGCCCCACCGAGGGCGCGCTCAAGGTGCTGGCGGCGAAAGCGGGTATCAATTCGGCAAGAGTGCAGGTGCTGAGCAAGCTGCCGTTTGATTCGGCCTACAAATATATGGCTGTGAGTTGCCTGATCGATGGCAATGCGTGCCTGTTGCTGACCGGCGCACCGGATGTGTTGCTCGCGCTGTGTCAGCAGCAGCAGGGCGCGCAGGGTGCCGAAGCGCTGGATCGCGACTACTGGAACGCCGCGATCACCACTTATGCCAGCGAAGGGCTGCGCACTGTGGCCGCGGCCTGGCGTTGGCTGCCGGAGGGGCAGCAGCAGATCGATCATGCCGATCTGCGTGAGGGCATGATGATGCTGGGTCTGGCGTGCATGATGGATCCGCCACGTCCCGAAGCGATTACCGCCATACGTGACTGCCAGCAGGCGGGGATTCGCGTCAAAATGATCACTGGCGATCACCCGGAAACGGCGATGGCCATCGGGCAAATGTTGGGGATCGGCAACAGTGACAGCGCCATCACCGGTTATCAGCTGGAGCACATGGATGATGCGGAACTGAGCAAAGCGGCGCGCGAGTACGATATTTTCGCGCGTACCAGCCCGGAACATAAGCTGCGTCTGGTGAAAGCGCTGGCGGAGAGCGGGGAGATCGTCGGCATGACCGGTGATGGCGTGAATGATGCGCCTGCGCTGAAACAGGCCAATGTCGGCATCGCCATGGGCATCAAAGGCACTGAAGTGACCAAAGAGTCGGCGGACATGATTCTGGCGGATGATAACTTCGCGACTATCGCGGCGGCGGTGAAAGAGGGGCGTCGTGTTTACGATAACCTGAAGAAAACTATCCTGTTTGTGATGCCGACCAACCTCGCGCAGGGGCTGTTGATCATCATCGCGATTCTGATGGGCAATCTATTGCCGCTGACACCGGTGCAGATTCTCTGGATGAATATGGCGACCTCGGCAACGCTCTCATTTGGACTGGCGTTTGAAGCCGCCGAGCGCAATATCATGCGTCGGCCGCCGCGTAATGTGCGCAGTCATGTGATGGACGGTTACGCCATTTGGCGAGTGGTTTTCGTCGGCCTGCTGATCTCGATTAGCGCCTTTGTGCTGGAAGCCTGGCTGCAGCCGCGCGGTTATTCGCCGGAGTTCATTCGTACCGTGCTGTTGCAGATGCTGGTCACTGCCCAGTGGGTGTATATGCTCAACTGCCGCAACAGCGATGGCTTCTCGCTGGATGCCGGTTTGCTTAAAAACCGCGGAATCTGGCTGGTGACGCTGGTGCTGGTGGCGTTGCAGGCGATGATTATCTATCTGCCACTGATGAACACGCTGTTTGGCACCGAGCCGCTGCCAATTAAATATTGGTTTATCTCGCTGGCGGCCAGCGCCGGGATTTTCGTGCTGGTGGAAATCGAGAAGCAGCTAACGCGCGGCTGGCGCGTCGCCCGATAGCTCACTCTGGCTGGCGCAGTGCCAGCCAGACTTTTTTCAGCAGGAAGGTGAGGGGGATCGCCAGTATCGCGCCGGTCATACCGAGCAGCGCTTGCCAGAACAGGAAGGCGAGCAGTTGCACGGTCAGGGTGAGATTGAGGCGCTTGCCGAGCATCAGCGGCTCCAGCACCGAACTGAGCAGCAGGTTTAGCACCACAAAGAATCCCACCATCATCAGGCTGGTTTGGGTATCGAACAGGATAAAGGTCTGGATCACTGGCGGAATCGCCGCCAGAAACGACCCGAGCACCGGAATATAGTTGAAGATAAACATCAGCACGCCCCATAAAAAGGCGAACTTCAACCCCAGCAGATGCGCAACGCCCCAGACAATCACGCCGCCCAGCAGGCCGGTCAACGTTTTCACTCGCGCATAGACAATCACACTCTGAATCCCTTCTTCCAGCGCGATAAACAGTGCGGAGTGCTGTTTGCTGGCGCGCAGCGTGCGTTTCAGCAGCGGCAGTTCAATCAGCATAAACAGCAGCATCAGGAACACCATCAGCCACCACGAAAGCAGGCCGGGGATTAAAGACAGTTGCGTCGTGACAAAGCGCACCACGGCACCGGCATCGACAAAATTCAGCATCTCATCGGCGGTAAGCACGATACCCATCTGGCTCAGGGAAAGCGTCAGGTATTGCAGTTTGGCTGCCACCAGATTGGGTGCTTGTCGGCTCAGTTTGATCAGATCCGGAGCGGAGGCGCTCAGTGACATGATGGTGATAACGATCAGCAGCAGCAGGATGGCAATCACCAGCAGAGAAGAGAGCGTACGCGGGATGCCGCGTCGTGCCAGACGGCTAATCAGCGGATCCAGCATCACAGCAAGAAATATCGCCAGCAGTACCTGGTTGATCAGTGGCGCGCCAAGTCGCAGCCCAAATAACACGAGGGTCAGACTCGCGAGCAGAATAAGCGTCTGCGCCAGCGGCGCGAAAGATTTTAACCAACCCTGGTACATCGATGCAGTTCTCCGGTAAACCGGCGGCTGCTGTGCGCAGCAACCGCCTGACAGGGAAACGCCTTACTCGCGCGATTTCCCCTCTTCAATCACTTCTTCGTCGATTTCCTCAACGTTTTCGCGGTTGTCGCGCCCGGAGAGCAGGTTCCAGCAGGCGATAAACAGCGCGGCAATCAACGGGCCGATAACAAAGCCATTAATACCATAGACTTCCATGCCGCCCAGCGTCGAGATCAGGATCAAGTAGTCAGGCATTTTGGTGTCTTTTCCGACCAGCAGCGGACGCAAAATGTTGTCCACCAGACCCACAATCACCACAAAGAAGCCGACCAGGAACAGGCCTTTCCACACCGCGCTGGTGGCGAAGAAGAAGATGGCGGCTGGCACCCAAACGATGGCAGAACCGACCGCCGGAATCAGCGACAGGAACGCCATCAATGCACCCCACAGCAAGCTGCCGTCAATGCCGGTGAACCAGAAGGCAAGACCGCCCAACACGCCCTGAACCACCGCGACCACCACCGTGCCTTTGACGGTAGCGCGTGAGACGGCGGCAAATTTCACCATCAGGTGATGCTTCACATAGGTAGAGAGCGGCAATGCTTCCAGTATCAGATTCACCAGCCATGGGCCATCCTTCAACAGGAAGAACAGCAGATACAGCATCACGCCGAAGCCAACCGTAAAGGTGAATGTCCCTTTACCGATCATGAACACGCTACCTGCCATGTATTGGCCGCCTTTGAGGGCAAACTCAGACAGTTTCTGCTGAATCTGGCCGGCATTGTTCAGGTTGTGCTCCGCGAGATAACTCTGCGCCCAGTTCGGTAAGTGCTGCATTAATTCGGCAAACACCGTCGGGAACTGTGACGAACTGTTCTGCAGTTTGGTGTACACAGTATTGACTTCAACTACCATCGACGAGGTGATAATCGCTAATGGCGTGAACACCATCAGGCAGATGATCGCCAGAGTGGCAAAGGCAGCGAGCCCGTTACGATCGCCCATTTTACGGCGCAGCAGCGACTTCAGCGGATGGAAGATCACCGCCAGAATGGCTGCCCAAAAAATGGCAGAAAAGTAAGGTGTCAGCACATCAAAAAAGGCGTAGGTGACTATCGCCAAAATCACAATAAAGAAGCCGAAGTTAAGTCCTTTAATACGCATTCAATAGTCTCGTTAGTAAACGTGGCGATTGAACTATAGAACGTGAAACGTGGAATGTAATGCTTTTAGGCCACGCGTGCGGACATCGGATGTCCCGATCTGTCCTGCTGATGTCTGTCAGCGGGCTGGCGCAAAGATTGAATCACGGTGATGATGATGAAAAATCTGACGGGAGATGAGCGATGCTGGAATTACGCCCCAACTGTGAATGCTGTGATAAAGACTTACCGCCAGACTCACCGGATGCGCGTATCTGCTCGTTCGAATGCACCTTTTGTGTCGGGTGCGTGGAAACGACGCTGAACTACCGTTGTCCGAACTGTGAGGGTGAGCTGGTGCGCCGTCCGGTGCGTCCGGCGGCGGCGTTGGCGCGCCATCCGGCTTCGACCACGCGTCATTTATCGGCTTCCCCGACGCGCTGAATCCACTGGCACCGTTGCGCCTCGCTCAGGTGTTTAATGCCGTACTGGCGCAGCAACGTGCGGGAGATGGGGACTTAGCGTAGCCGTTTTAACCAACCGCGATCCCCCTCAGGCTGGCACTGACTATTATTCTTTCCACGATTTCTTCCCGCGGAAATAAACAGTAGCGGTAACGTAATATTCTTACGCTGACAGCGAAGTTGAAATAAACATCCGATAATCGATATAGAACCTGAACTATATTTAGCGCGATATTAATCACGATTGTGAATTAATCGGGATGCGTCGCTATTTTCGCTAATTAATGCCTGGTGAATTGATGAATAACGCTGAAGTCTGGTGGGGGAAACGCTTTGTTGAAGCATTTTTAACGAAATGGCATTGATTTGGCAGTGTTTTATCGCCTGGTGGCTGTGGGGTTATCGCGGATGGTCGGTTCATTTCATTCAACTGCGCGAGCACGAAATTTATCAAACCGCTATTCTGGTCAGAGCACAGACCTTATTTGTACTTCAGAACCGTCGCACAGCAGATTATTTTTCTGCACCGTTTTATTTTTACGGTTTTTTCCGAAAAGCAGGGGTTTTTAAAAGAATTTTGCATTTTAAAATGGTATTGTTTATCCGCAATGCTAGTGATGTGGCGTTGTGTGCTTCAGTTTTACCCTCAATTTTAGGGTTTACCCGCTTTATGCAATTTATGGAAATAGCATTCTCCACCCGATCCTCGCGATCGGGTTTCTTTCCTCCCCGCTGTAGCATGAATCCGCTGACTTTAAGACCAGATAATGTCAGAAAAGACACAACCGTTAAGAAATCGCTAATTTGTAGTAATTTAATGTAAGTCTGCGGTTTTTAAGAGTTTTGGAAATCCTCTTTTGTTTTTAATTGATGAATAGTGTCTCTCGACGGCGCAGTAACTGCCGTTATCATTGGAGGCAACATCATGAAAAAAACAACATTAAGTCTTATTGCGTCACTTATTGCATGCAGCACACTGTTCTCTTCCGTTTCCTGGGCAGATGGCCCGGGCGACCAGCGCTGGCAGCAGCACGGCGGCGACCAGCATCAGGATCATGGACGTGGCCCTGACCATGGTGGCGATCGCGGCCCCGATCATGGCTACAACCATGGCCCGGACCGTGGCCCGGATCATCATGACCGTTATGCCGACCATCGTGGCCCAGATGGACACCATGACGGCGATCACTTCGCCTGGAACGGCCACGATTTCCGTCGCGGACACCCGATGCCGCCAGAATTCCGCGGCCCGCACTATCGCGTAGATGACTGGCGTGAACGCCGTCTGCCAGAGCCGCCGCGCGGTGAGTACTGGTCTTACGTTGACGGCAATTACGTCCTGATTGCTGCCGCCACTGGCGTGATCACCTCGCTGTTGCTGAACGGCGCATTTAACTAATCTCTCCCACGGATGACTACGGCCATCCGTGTTTCTCTCTGCTTTCTGCCTTCACCAGGTTATTCTCTATGCGACCCTTTTTTCCCTACAACGCGCTAAGGAGTCATGATGACCGTGGTAAAAATGGTGGCAGTAGACAAGGACGGCACCTTTCTCGACGATAAAAAGCAGTACAACCGGGCTCGTTTTCAGGCTTGTTATCAGGAAATGAAACGGCACGGCATCAAATTTGTGGTCGCCAGTGGCAACCAGTATTACCAACTCAAATCTTTCTTCCCCGATATCTCCAGCGAAATTGCCTTCGTCGCCGAAAACGGTGCATGGATCATCGATCGCGATGAAGAGCTGTTCTGCGGCGCGTTCAGCCGTGACGATATCGATGCGGTACTCGATACCCTGCACAACGGGCACTACCCGGAACTGCGTTATATCCTCTGCGGACGCGAAAGTGCCTACTACTTCGATGGTCTCGACGAGAGCTGGCTGGTGAAGATGCGCCACTACTGCCATCGTCTGAAGCCGATTCGCAGCCTCGATGAGGTCGCGGATGACAAACTCTTCAAGTTCGCCCTCAATCTTTCCGATGATTATGTTGAACCGTTAATGGCCGATATCGAACGCCTGCATCAGGGTTCGGCCGCAGCGACCTCCAGCGGCCACGGCTCAGTGGATCTGATTGTGCCTGGCAATCACAAAGGCCATGGGCTCGATCTGCTCGGCAAACGCTGGGGCATCGATCGTAGCGAGATTTTGGTGTTTGGCGATGGCGGTAACGATCTGGAGATGTTGCAGCAATCGGGCTTCAGCTTCGCCATGGCGAATGCCCCGCAAAAAGTGAAAGACGCCGCACGCTATGAAGCGCCCAGCAACAATGAAGAGGGTGTGCTGCAGGTGATCGAACAGATGCTGGCGGGCAAACCGCCGTTTGACCTCTGAGCGTCATCTGACACTCATTTTTGCGTTGCCTTATCGATGCGCTGAGCATACCCAGACGCGGCGAGATGAAGCCGCAAGACATGGCGCGGTAAAGTGGCGGGAGAGTCATGTGGTGCGGGCGTGCTTTGGCGCGCCCGCACCGTTTAAATCAACCGATGTTATGCAACGTGCCAGGCCGCAGTAATCATCTCGGTGAGGGTGGGGGCATCGTAACTGACCCAGCCGTTTTTACTGTTGGCGCGCGCGACAATCCAGTCAACGTCGGTGGCGCTCAAGGTCGGCCCATCCTGCCAGAACGGTACAATCGCATGCTGCTGCAACCAGGCTTTGAGCGCCAGCGCGGGCGGCGCCGGATCGTCCGGTAACAATGCTTGTCCCAACTGTGTCATCAAACGCTGCTGTTCAGCGTGTTCGGTTTCCGCCAGCACATCGAGGAATGGGAACAGCAAACGCCCACACACTTCTCCGTGATGGAAAGGTTTGATAGCGCCCAGTTCACCGGCAATCCCATGAATCACGCCCAATCCCGCACTGCTCAGGCATACGCCGCCCAGCCAGGAAGCCATCATCATCGCTTCTCGCGCTTCATCACCTTGCGCATCGTCACGATTCAGGTTTGGCCACGCCTGAAAGAACAGCCGCAGCCCATTCAGCGCCGTTTGTTGGGTAAACAGATTGCCTTTGCGCGACAGATACGCTTCAAACAGATGGGTAAAGGCATCAATGGCGCAGGTTGCCAGTACGCTATCTGGCGTGCCCTTGAGCAAATCGGCATCCAGAATGGCCACCTGTGGCACAAACACCGGATGGCGCAGCGACGCTTTCACCTGAATATGCTGCTGATCGGTCACCACGGCGTTTTGCGTCGCCTCACTGCCTGTTCCCGCTGTGGTGGGAATGGCGATCAGCGGCAGAGTGATTGCCTGAACTGGCGTATCGCCCACTTTCTCCAGGTAGCGTGCGGTGTTCAGCGGATGCTGCATCATGGCGCTGAAGGCTTTAGCGGCATCCAGCACGCTGCCGCCGCCGATCGCCACTACGCGATCCACATGACCGCGCCAGCGATTGACCCAGGCATCGATTTCATCAGGCGAGGCTTCATGGCTGACAATCTCATAGCCCAGAATCTGGTCATTGAGTGCCGCACCGAGTCTCTGCCAGGCGGGACCGTTAAGGAAAGATCGGCCACAAAACAGCAATGTCGGTTGGGGATGGGCAGCCAGCAGCGGCAATAATCGGTCAATGCTGCCACGTCCAAACAGGGTTTGTTGATTACTGTACAACTCGATCAGATTCTCACTCACCTGCAGATCCTTTTTTTGAAGGGCATAAAGACCTTAGTGTAACCAAAAGCGGTGACGCCCCCGCTGCAAACATTCTGATAACTGCCTGGCAAAAAGTTGATCACCTTCGCAAAACAGAAATTCCCCCCGCGCGGCTGATGCTTTGTGCGCAATGTTACCCTTAACATGATACCCGTAACATTGTGCGACAGACCGCGTGCCTCTCAGCGATGTCACCGAATCGACTGTCCTTTGGGATAAACAAAACAAACCGCTGCCGACATGCTGTCGTGCGCAAAAGTGGAGAAAAATTATGCCATTACTCTATGTGGCGATTGGCGTAGCCTTACTGCTGCTGTTAATGATTCGCTTCAAGCTGAACGGATTTATTGCGCTGATCCTGGTCGCGCTGGCGGTGGGTATGATGCAGGGCATGCCCGTCAACAAAGTGATTGGATCGATCAAAACCGGAGTGGGCGGCACGCTGGGTAGCCTGGCGCTGATCATGGGCTTCGGCGCGATGCTGGGGAAACTGCTGGCCGACTGCGGCGGTGCCCAGCGTATTGCCACCACGCTGATTGCTAAATTTGGTCAAAAACACATTCAGTGGGCGCTGGTCTTAACCGGATTCACGGTGGGCTTCGCCCTGTTCTATGAAGTGGGCTTTGTGTTGATGCTGCCGCTGGTGTTCAGCATCGCGGCGTCGGCGCGTGTGCCACTGTTGTACGTCGGTGTGCCGATGGCTGCGGCACTGTCGGTGACGCACGGTTTCCTGCCTCCGCATCCAGGCCCAACAGCGATTGCGACGCTGTTCAACGCCGATATGGGTAAAACGCTGCTGTATGGCACGCTGCTGGGTATTCCGACCGTGATTCTGGCGGGCCCGGTGTATGCGCGCTTCCTGAAAGGCATCGACAAACCGATCCCGGAAGGTTTGTGGAACCCAAAAACCTTTACCGAAGCAGAAATGCCGGGCTTTGGCGTCAGCGTCTGGACGGCGTTAGTGCCGGTAGTGCTGATGGCCTTGCGCGCCGTCGCGGAGATGGTGTTGCCGAAAGGGCATCTGTTGTTGCCGTATGCGGAGTTCTTTGGTGACCCGATTATGGCAACGCTGATTGCGGTACTGATCGCCATCTTCACCTTTGGTCTGAACCGTGGACGGAGTATGGATGAAGTGATGGGTACCATTACCGACTCGATCAAAATCATCGCCATGATGCTGTTGATCATTGGCGGCGGCGGGGCGTTCAAGCAGGTGCTGGTGGACAGCGGCGTCGATAAATACATCGCGAGTATGATGCACGAGACCAATGTATCGCCGATCTTTATGGCGTGGTCTATCGCGGCGGTGTTGCGTATCGCATTGGGTTCAGCCACCGTGGCGGCGATTACCGCCGGCGGGATCGTTACGCCACTGATTGCTACCAGCGGTGCCAGCCCGGAACTGATGGTGATTGCCGTGGGTTCCGGCAGCGTGATCTTCTCTCACGTCAACGATCCGGGCTTCTGGCTGTTCAAGGAATATTTCAACCTGACCATTGGCGAAACTATCCGCTCCTGGTCCGCGCTGGAAACCATTATTTCGGTGTGTGGTTTGGTCGGCTGTTTGCTGCTGGCTAACGTTATCTGACGGAATTCAGCTGAGGCGATGTGCCTCAGCATCTTCACTGCTGCGGTCTACTGCGCCAGCGCGCGGAAGGCCGCCAGCTCTTCATCGGGCATGCCCGCTTGTAATGCCGCTGCACAAATCTGTTCCCAGCTGTTGCTGTCGAGCGGAATACCCTCACGATCGCGTTCGGTACGATTCTGTTCTTCCCATTCACCCGGCACCTGAATCGGTGCATCGCCGCTTTGTGGCGAGCGTTTTACCCATTCGAGGAACGATTCTGCTTCTTCTTGCATCGCAGGGGCATCAAATGCTTCGGGGTTGACGATGATAGTGGTCATGCAGTTGAAGATGGCGTCATGGGTGCTGACCAGCGTGGCATCGTGCGTGGTGCGTCCGCCGGACAGCGCACCGCCAAGAATTTCGCACATCGTGGCCAGCGCATAACCTTTGTGCAGGCCAAACGGCATCAGCGAGCCATAAGGTGCCTGATGCATCACGCCGGGCTCGGTGGTGGGCTGCCCCTGATGATCGATCAGATAACCGGGTGCGACCTGTTGCCCTTTGTTCCATGCCACGCGCGTTTTGCCGTAGGCAATGCCGCTGGTGGCGAAATCGAGCAACAGCGGTTTGGCATTTTGGCGCGGGAAGATGGCACAGAAGGGGTTGGTGCCAAAACGACGGTCGCTGCCGTTAAAGGGCGCAACCATCGGATCGCCCATCACGTTGACGAAATGGAAAGAGACAAATCCCGCAGCTGCGCACTGTTCCGCCCAATGACCGATACGACCAATATGGTGGGAATGGTGTAAGCCGACCGCAGCGATGCCCAGCTTCGCTGCCCGCTCAATACCCAACTGCATCGCCTGATGTGCAGCCACCTGACCAAAGCCGTTATGGCCGTGCAGGGTGAGCACCGCACCGGCATCCTTTTCAATGGTGGTGTGCTGGTTCAGTTGCAGGAAGCCCTGCTTCAGTGAACTCATATAGCTCGGGATCATTCCCACGCCGTGGGAATCGTGACCGGCCAGATTGGCGGCCACCAGATGGTCAGCCACTAAACGTGACTCTTCGGCGCTGCTGCCGGCATGTAACCAAATGGCCTGAACAAATTGATGGAGCTGGGAAGGGGGAAGTCGGTAAAGGGTACTCACGCGGTCAATCTCCTTGTCATGTTCGATATTGCATCCTGCGCTTAAAACTATCATTACCGCAAGTGAGGGTTATCAAAAGCAAAGGGCCACAATCTGTGGCCCAAAAACTCAATGCGGCTGTTCAAAGCCCGCTTTTACCATCTGATCGCGCAACGCGCGGGTAATTTCACGGTTCCCACCCGTGACCGGATAAATGACATTGTTGACGACATCGTCAAGGTAATGCTCTTCAAACTCTTGCATGGTGAGTTGGGTGCCACCTTCATCATTAATGGCAATGCTGCCACTGATGTGGTTGCCGTAATCCTTTGCCTTCAGGCTGTAACGCCCCATGCTGGTATTAATCGTGCTCATATGATCTCCTTGTTACGTAGGCAGTGATAACAATTGAGGCCTGCTAGAGGCGCTGTAAGTTTAGACAGCACAGGCTGGCGGTGCGCAGCGCGAGCGGGGGATAAAATTGCGACATGCGACCCGTCTCGCAGAAATAAAACTGAAGGCAAGGCAACGCTCATCACGATGCGTGACAGTGCTCGCACTGCACAGCGAACACAGAATGATCATCTATACTGGATAAAAGGCGCGTTATTTTTCATCACTGAAGGAGCGAACAATGAAAATAATTCTGTGGATTATTGCCATCATTTTTATCGTGGGATTACTGACGATTACGGGTGTATTTAAACTGATTTTCTGACACGAACAGGCACCTGAGGTGCCTGAATTCGTTATTCTGCCCGGAACGCGGCAAATTCGCTAAAAGTTAGCATTGCCGGAATAAGGTCACGCCAGTCAATGGGTTTATCACAACCCGCGCAACACGCACCGTGGTGAGAGTTATTTCTCTCCTCTTCCACTTTTGGCAATGTGAAATAAAATTTAGCGCAGCCGCAGCGTCGACAGCGAATCGTCATTTCAATCTTCCTCCCTCTCCGTCCTGGAAAGATGAGATTTATCTTATTCGCCTGCAGAGTTCAATTCATAAATTTAATTAATTTATTTCTGATGTAAATGATCGGCGTTAAGTTGCTGAAAATTAAGTTATATAGTGGAGTGATTATCACGTATCAAGTGCACTTAATGTGCATTTTTCCTGACGACCGAGGTATTTCTTTCCACAGATAAACCACAACCTAATCTAAATCATCGGAAAATAATGTTGTAACACAGACAATACCTGGAGTTTTTAGCCGCTTTTTTAAATATCCTTTTAACTCGTTGCGCTAATAATCGCCCACTCAACGAATGCGTTTTTTTAACAGGGTGGGGCGAATTTAAGAGATGATTTAATAGGATTTTTTTGTGAACCGGCACATTTTCTCCGCACTTTTAGGCGGAATTTTGACGTTACCCATGACGTTTTCGGCATCAGCAGCCACGACATCGCAAGCCATTGAAGCGGGATGGAATACATTTAGTACAAATGTTGAGCAAACCTGGTCGCAGCCACAGCATTATGACTTTTATCTGCCCGCTATCACCTGGCATAACCGCTGGACCTATGATGACGAGCATATCGAAAAGTACAACGAGCGGCCGTGGGGCGCTGGTGGCGGTGTATCTCGTTGGGATGAGAAAGGCAACTGGCATGGGCTGTATGCCATGGTGTTCAAAGACTCGTTCAACAAATGGGAGCCTATCGCCGGCTATGGCTGGGAAGCGACCTGGCGGCCATTGAACGATCAGAATTTCCACATCGGTGCAGGCTACACCGCGGGCGTAACGGCGAGAGATAACTGGCGTTATATCCCGGTTCCACTGGTTTTGCCATTAGCATCAATAGGATATGGTCCAGCCACGTTCCAAATGACTTATATTCCAGGGACTTATAATAACGGTAACGTCTATTTTGCCTGGCTGAGATTCCAGTTTTAGCGGGTGAAATGCGTCAAAAAGTGTGAAGGGGATGCAAAAAATCAATATTTATCACTTTTTCATCAATTCTCACTGGACAAATGTCACCGCAATTGCTGTACTAGATGCCGACACAGTTTAGTGTCCATTTTTCATGTAAAGGTAATATAGATGTCCAAGATCAAAGGTAACGTTAAGTGGTTTAATGAGTCGAAAGGCTTCGGTTTCATTACTCCAGAAGATGGCAGCAAAGATGTATTCGTACACTTCTCTGCAATCATGAGCAATGGTTTCAAAACTCTGGCTGAAGGTCAGCGTGTAGAGTTCGAAATCACTGACGGCGCTAAAGGCCCATCTGCTGCTAACGTTATCGCTCTGTAAGTTAACAGTTAGAATTTTGAAAACCCGCCTAATGGCGGGTTTTTTTTGTCCTTTTTACATGTGCCACCAGGTCAGGGAATAGCCCAATACGGCCGCCATGGCGACGAAAAGCGCCATCACTTCATTGTAGCTACGTGGAATCAGGTTTTTCATGTGCGCGCCCCAGAGATGTATTTCATTCAGCATCGCAAAGCCAGGTTAAGCCAACCTTAAGCCGTGATGACAGTCTGATGACAGGGCACATTCTGCGGCGTATTTCACAGAACCTGGCAGTAACATTCTCATAACAATCCTTACTTGCAGCTTTTTACGCAACAACGCTATATAACTGCATGCAAGGACTCATGAGGAGGCAGGATGAATATACGTCAGGCACTGGCAAAAGACAGTTTTGCCCTGAGTGCGCTGTTAACCGAACTGGGTTACAGCGGCACAGAAAAGTTTATTGATACGCGTCTGGCGCAGTTATGCAGCCATCCCGACGAAATTTTATTGGTGGCAGAACACGGTAATCAGGTTCTGGGGTTTCTCTCTTTGCACTTTATCCCCCAACTGGCGCTGCCCGGTGATTTCGCCCGCATCAGCTATTTTTGCATTGCGGAAGGCGAGCGCAGTAAAGGCAGTGGCCAACAGCTTCTCAGCCATGCCGAGCAGTTAGCGCGTGAGCGGGGTTGCGATCGCATGGAAGTGCATTGTCACGCTTCCCGCCTTAAAGCCAACCAGTTCTACTCGCGTGAAGGCTATGTGGAATCTCCGTGTTATCACATCAAAGATCTGGGCTCGCTTTAAGTTCACGCCCGGTGGCGATGACCAGCGCGTCAGCAATGCTGTCAAGCTGATCGAACGGGAGCAGTGAAGCACTGACGCGAATAAACGGCTCGCCGTTGAGGCAGCAGCGTTCTCCCGGCAGTACGGCGATGCCGCGAGCTGCCAGGGTGATCATGGCGTACTGCTCTGATTCCACCGGGATTTGCACGCTCAATCCATCTCGTTCTTCCAGCACCACTCCACGTTTCGCCAGTGCCGCCAGTAACTGCTGGCGACGCTGCGCGTAAACGGTCTTCGCCTGTTGAATGCTCTGCTGTGTGGCCTCATCGGTGAGCATCCACGCCACCGCATCCTGCAAGATACGGCTGGTCCAGCTGACGCCGAAGTTACGCCACGACTGCAGCCGTTTCACCATGTCTGCCGTCGCGGATAACGCCGCCAGGCGCAGATCGGGACCATAAGCTTTGGAAAAAGAGTGAACGTGAATGACCCGCTCCGGGAAGTGGAAACCCAGGCTCCAGGCCGGCCAGCGCGACAGATCGCCAATGCCATCATCCTCGACAATCATCGTGGTACTGTTCGCCAGCACCCGTGCCAACTCGGCACTGCGACGCTGTGTCACGCTGTAGCCGGTGGCCGAATGCGTGCGCGGCTGATAGATAAACATCGCCGGTGATTTTTGCAGATGTGCGGCCAGCGCCGTGGGGATCGGCCCCTGATCATCACAGGGTAGCGGCAAAATTTCTGCGCCGATATTCTCCAGCATATCCAGCAAACGCGTAGCGGTGGGGTTTTCAATCACCACCCGATCGCCCGGTGACAGCAGCGTTTGCACAATCAAATTCATGGCATCAAAGCCGCCATCTGTAGCCAACCAGGCTTCCGCCGGATAGGGCCAGCGTGGTCTGATGGCCGCTTGCAATTGCGGGGAGATCGCTTCGCGTTGATAGCTGTTTAGCTCAGGCGAGGCAATGCCGGCGAGGATCGCCCGCTGGAGATCGGGGAGCAGCGCCGGATCGGGTGAAGCCATGGCCAGTGAGGCACGGATGTTCTCGCCATAGTTGCCAATCTTCTCAAAGCGGATGGGGCGTGGCAGCACGCTGTTGCCACACACCCAAACGCCACTGCGTCCTTTACCCGCCAGTACTTTCTGCTTCTTCAGCTGCGCCCAGGCAGCAGAAACGGTTGCCGGACTGACGCCCAGCCGCTCCGCCAGTTCGCGCACCGCAGGCATTTGCATACCCACAGCGATTTGGCCGTCCCGAATTAACGTTGAGGCGGTAAGCGTTATTCCCTTTACCGAAGCATCATCTATTTGTTGGCTAAGCCACTCGACATCTACCGTTTGCGTCATAAGAAAATCATTTGTTCAGTAACAAAGAATTGATTGTTCAGATTAGTATTCGCGTTTTAGACTCAAATTCAAGCACTATTTGCTGAATAAATAAACAGCGCCAGATCTCTGGCCGAAAACGGGGAAAGCACAATTATGGTAACCATCAGACTGGCGGTGCGTGACTGGGATTATTTCACCCCGCTGGCACTCGGCGACATCAAACCAGAAGGCTTCACGCTGGAGATTGACCGCGTGGGCACGCTGGTTGATAACCTCGCGACCAGCGACAAATACGATGCGGGTGAAGTGTCATTCAGCCGCTATGCCCAGGCATGCGCCAGAGGTGATAACGCACTGCTCGGCCTGCCGCACTTCCTGATGCGCGGCTTCCGCCAGCGCTGCATCATCACTACCGCTGACAGCCCAATTACCACGCCTGCACAGCTGAAAGGCAAGAAAATCGGGGTGACCGGCTGGCAGGATTCTGGCAACACCTGGACGCGCACCGTGCTGCGTGAGGCTGGCGTGGAGATCGATGATGCGTACTGGTTTGCCGGACGTTTGACTGAAGAACATCCGATTGTTGATCGCCTCGCGGGCTTTGGTCGTCCGGGCCGCATTGAGCCGGCACCGGGTGAGCGCCCGCTGATCGATCTGCTCAAGGCCGGTGAACTGGATGCGGTGTTCACGCCCTTTATGCCGGAAGGTTTCTTCCTGAAGAATTCTGGCCTGCGCCAATTGCAAAACGACTTTGTGACCGCCGAGCGCGACTACTTTAACCGCGTCGGCTACGTGCCGGGCATCCATCTGCTGGCGATGAAACCGGCACTGGCGGAAATGCATCCCTGGCTGCCGCAGGCGTTGAGCGAAATCATCGATCGTTCGTACCAGATGTGGATGCAGAAACGTGAGAAATACGCCGACACCACACCGTGGCTGCTGGATGATTTGCGACGTACCGCGCAGGAATTACCGGCGGACTGGAATCAAAACGGATTCTCCGCTAACAAAAAGATGATCGCCGATTTTGCTAACGAGCTGTTCCAGCAAGGCTTAACCAAAACATTACTGACGCCGGAAGCGATTTTCCCGGCAGCAGTGCAAGGGGAGTAAAGATGAAAGTTGCAATGGGGCAGTTTGCTGTCAGCCGCGAATGGCAGGAAAACACCGATATCTGCATCGGTTTAATGAACAATGCACTGGCTGGAGGCGCGGATTTACTGGTCCTGCCAGAAGGCGTGCTGGCGCGTGATATTGCCGACCCTGATTTGGTACTGAAAGCCGCACAGCCGTTGGATGGCCCTTTCATCACACAGTTGCTGGCGGTCAGTAAGGGCAACGATTTAACCACCATGATGAGCGTGCACGTGCCGACAGAGGGCAACAAAGCGCTCAACGTGCTGATTGCCATTCGCAACGGTGAACTCATCGCCGCTTACGAAAAGCTGCATCTTTATGATGCGTTTGCGATGCAGGAGTCGCAGCGCGTAAATCCAGGCAACGAAATCCCACCGCTGGTGGAAGTGGCGGGGATGAAAGTGGGCCTGATGACCTGCTACGACGTGCGCTTCCCGGAGCTGGCGCGCCGTCTGGTACTGGACGGTGCGGATGTGCTGGTGCTGCCTGCCGCCTGGGTGAAAGGCCCGCTGAAAGAGATGCACTGGGAACTGCTGTGTACTGCACGCGCACTGGAGAACACCTGTTACATGGTGGCGGTGGGCGAATGTGGCCCGCGCAATATCGGCAACAGTCTGGTCATCGATCCTCTTGGCGTGGCGATAGCCAAAGCGCCAGAGTCGGCGGCACTGGTCTTCGCCGACCTCGACCCACAACGTATTGCCTACGCACGTAGCGTACTGCCGGTGCTGGAAAACCGCCGTTTTGCTCGTCCTGAACTGAAACCACTTTGATAGATTTTGGGGAACTGGCTCATGAATAAACTAACAACAGCAATAGCGTTGGCGCTGGGGCTGACGGTCAGCGCGGTGCAGGCAGCGGAAACTATCCCAACGCAGAAAGTTGATCAGGCGCTGCATGACCGCCTGCCAGCAGAGATTAAAAGCGCCGGAAAAATGATTTCGGTAAACAACGGATCGTTTCCTCCTTATGAGATCGTTAACGGTCCACATTCGATGGACGGCGCCTCTGCTGACCTGACGAATGCTTTGGCTCAATTGCTGGGTGTGAAAATTGAACATGCCACGGTCAGCGGTTTGTCGGGCGTTTTAGCTGGCATTAACTCGGGCCGTTATCAGATGGCGATTGGGCCGATTGGCGACTATCCCGATCGTCAGCAGAAAGTCGACTTCATCGATTTTGTGCAGGAGTTCGTGGTGTTCGGCGTGCAGAAGGGCAATCCAGCGAAAATTAACGGTCTGGAAGACACCTGCGGCAAGCGTATTGCCGTGATGGCAGCCGGTTCAGCTGAGCAGGTGATTCGTAAGCAGTCGGATGCCTGCGTCGCAGCGGGCAAGCCTGCGGTGGTGGTGCAATCCTTTACCGATCAGCCTTCATCGATTCTGGCGGTGCGCTCTAAGCGTTCTGATGCATTCTTCTCTTCTCAGGCGCCGCTGACCTACTTTATCGAGCAGGCCAATGGCCAACTGGAGCTTTCCGGTAAAGGACAGAAAAACGGCTTTGGCGACATTTTCCAGGGCACGGTCGTACCAAAAGGTTCTGATCTGGGCAACGTGGTACTGGATGCTTACAAAGAGCTGTTCGCGAACGGCACCTACGCGGCGATCATGAAAAAGTGGAAACTCGACGGCAATATCTTGCAGCAGCCGGGTCGTAATCTGGCGCAGGGGACAGCAAAATGAATCCGGTCACCCACAATACGCGAGCCAGGGATAAGGCCAACGTGCAACAGCGCGATGTCGCTTTCGCCCGCAGTGCGCCCACTTATGGACGCTGGATCTCATGGATTGTGGTACTGGTGGTCGCAGCCAACTTTCTCTGGCTGGTGGCGACCAATCCCAATTTTGAATGGAAAGTGGTGTTGCAGTGGTTTACTGAAGGCTCGGTGATGAAAGGGCTGCAGGTGACGCTCGGGCTGACGGTGGTCTCCATGATCCTCGGTACGCTGCTGGGCCTGCTGCTGGCGGTATGGCGTCTTTCGGAAAACAAACTGCTGAGCGGCATCTCGTCGCTCTATATCTGGTTTTTCCGGGGTACGCCACTGCTGGTGCAGCTGATCTTTTGGTACAACCTGTCGACGCTGTTTCCAACCCTTTCGATAACCGTACCCTGGACGGACATCACCTTCGCCAGCTGGAATACCAACGATCTGATTACACCGCTGACTGCTGCGTTTGCTGGTCTGGCGTTGAATGAAGCGGCGTACATGGCCGAGATTATCCGCGCCGGGCTGTTGTCGGTGGATCAAGGGCAGGTGGAAACCACACAGGCGTTTGGCATGAGCCGCAGCCGTGCGCTGCGCCGCATTATCATTCCGCAGGCGATGCGATCCATCATTCCGCCGACCGGTAATCAGCTGATCAGTATGATTAAAGCGACCTCGCTGGTGAGCGTGATAGCCATGGGCGATCTGCTTTACTCGGTGCAGGCCGTTTATAACCGCACCTTTGAAATTATTCCGATGCTGATGGTCGCCGTAATTTGGTATCTGCTCATCACTTCGATCCTGAATATTGGGCAGTCCGCTATCGAACGCTACTACGCACGCGGCACCAAACGTACCGTGGTGAACAAGCGCCGGGCAGACACGGCTGTAGCAGCCACACATCAGCTGAAGGAGGATGTATGAGTGAGATTCAGCCGCTGGTATCTGCGCGCAATGTCCAGAAGAGTTATGGCGATAACGAAGTATTGAAAGGGATCGATCTGGATGTGTTTCCCGGTGAAGTGGTGGTGATTCTCGGGCCATCAGGCTCGGGAAAATCGACCTTCCTGCGCTGTATTAACCATCTGGAAGATATGAATGCCGGCTCGATCATGGTGGGTGAAGAGCAGATTGGCTACGAATTGAAGCGTGGGATTCTGCATCGCCTGTCGGCACGGCGGATTGCTCACCAGCGTCAGAAGATCGGCATGGTGTTTCAGCAATTCAACCTCTATCCACACATGACCGTGCTGCAAAACATCATTGAAGCGCCCATTGGTGTGCATAAGTTTCCTCGCCAGGAAGCGTTGCAGCATGCGCGCGAACTGCTGACGACGGTGGGATTGAGTGACAAAGCCGATGCGTGGCCACGCCACCTTTCCGGCGGCCAGCAGCAGCGCGTGGCGATTGCTCGCGCTTTAGCCATCAAACCGGCGTTGATGCTGTTTGATGAGCCAACTTCCGCGCTGGATCCCGAACTCGTGGGGGAGGTGTTGGCGACGATGCGCACGCTGGCCGATCGTGGTCTGACCATGATCGTGGTGACACATGAGATTGGCTTTGCACGTGAGGCGGCGGACCGGGTGGTATTTATGGATGGCGGCGTGGTGGTGGAGCAGGGGACACCGGAGCAGGTAATCGGTAATCCACAGCACCCGCGAACGCAGGCATTTTTGAGCCGCTTTATTTAATGTTGCGCGGATGTTGATCGTAATCTGTTACAGATTCCAGTTGTGACAGCTGATAAACTGCGCGTTAATAGTCATGTCTGTTTTTCGCTAAGGTTGAAAGGTAAAGTATGGAAGGTTTCAGCATTGCCAAACTGCTGATCATCGGTGCACTTATTGTACTGCTGTTTGGTACCAACAAGTTACGTTCACTGGGTGGTGATCTGGGTTCCGCCATTAAAGGCTTCAAGAAAGCCATGAAAGACGATGAATCCACCGCAACCAAAAGCACCGCTGAAGAAGCGCCGGCTGAACGCGTGAGCCACAAAGAGTAATCCGACTTCAAACGTCAATAAGTGTAAATATTTATGACGTTGATAAAAAAACCAGACTGCTTCCAGTCTGGTTTTTGTTTTTGGGCGCAGGTTAAAACAGCCTGAGTGCGGGCATCACACCCGCAGCACCGATTATTTCACTTCCAGCCCTTTAGCCTGCATATCCGCATGATAAGAAGAGCGGACGAACGGGCCACAGGCCGCGTGGGTAAAGCCCATTGCCATGGCTTCTTCTTTCATCTCATCAAACTCTGCCGGGCTAACATAGCGCTGTACCGGCAGGTGATGGCGGCTTGGCTGCAAATACTGGCCGAGTGTGAGCATGGTGACGCCATGACGACGCAGATCACGCATGACTTCAATGATTTCCGCATTGGTTTCGCCCAATCCGACCATCAGGCCAGACTTGGTCGGCACATCCGGATGCGCTTCTTTAAAACGCTCCAGCAGCTTCAGTGACCAGTCGTAGTTGGCACCTGGACGCACCTGACGATATACGCGCGGCACGTTTTCCAAATTGTGGTTGAACACATCTGGCGGCGTGGCGGTGAGGATTTCCAGCGCACGATCCATACGACCACGGAAGTCAGGCACCAGGGTTTCAATTTTGATGGTAGGGCTTTTTTCGCGAATGGCAGTGATGCAATCAGCAAAGTGCTGGGCCCCGCCGTCGCGCAGATCGTCGCGGTCAACCGAGGTGATCACCACATAACGCAGCGCCATATCGGCAATGGTTTGTGCCAGTTTCAGCGGTTCGTTGGCGTCAGGCATATTTGGACGGCCGTGGGCGACGTCGCAGAATGGGCAACGACGCGTACAAATCGCACCGAGGATCATAAAGGTGGCGGTGCCGTGGTTAAAACATTCAGCGAGGTTAGGGCAGGAGGCCTCTTCACACACCGAGTGCAGACCATTTTTGCGCATGGCGGCTTTGATACCCTGAATGCGGCTGGAATCCGCAGGCAGTTTGATCTTCATCCACTCCGGCTTACGCAGAATCTCTTCACGCTCGACCATCACGGTTTTCACCGGAATCAGCGCCATTTTGTCGGCATCGCGATACTTGACGCCACGTTCCATCTGAATTGGTTTACTCATAAATCTGCAGGTTCCGGTCGGGATTGCGATTTGAAAGCTTCCTCACTCAAACTGAGAACCAGGCTTTCAACTTTATTTGAAAATATGGCAAAAATTATATCATTTCGTCTGCGCATAAGCAGCCGATATGCGAGCGCTAAAGTTACAATTTTGTAAATGAGCACAGACAGTCAAGGTCAGACCGCTGCATCATTTTGCCATTCCAGTTGGGTGAAACCAGTCAAACGGGCGAAATGTTGTACCAAACGGGGTTGTACATCGGCGGTTGTGACGCCCGGCTGTTTTTCACTTAACTGCGTCATACGCATACCGGCATAACCGCAGGGATTGATGCGCAGGAAAGGCGCCAGGTCCATCGCCACATTCAACGCCAGACCATGGAAAGAGCACCCTTTACGAATACGAAGGCCTAACGAGCACACTTTGTCATCGCCGATATAGACGCCGGGTGCGTCGGCACGCGCACGCGCAGCGATACCATAATCCGCCAGGGTGGCGATCACGGTTTCCTCCAGCGCAGTGACCAGATCCCGGACACCGATTTTGTGACGTTTAATATCAATCAGCACGTACATCACCTGTTGCCCAGGCCCGTGATATGTCACCTGACCGCCACGATCGCTCTGCACTACCGGAATATCTCCCGGCATCAGCAGATGTTCGGCTTTGCCTGCCTGGCCCTGGGTAAACACCGGATGATGTTCCACCAGCCAGATTTCATCGGCGGTGCTGCTGTCACGTTGATCGGTAAACTGATGCATTGCATCGGAGACAGATTGCCAGTCGCGCTGGCCCAGTTGACGAACAAGAAGCGTGTTAGCTGACAAAGCGGAGATCCGGTAAAGAGTGGAGGGCTGAGTATAACGCTGGCAAAGCCGCCTTTGCCAGCGTGGGTATTACAGAACCATGCGCACGATATCGATGTTACCCAGTTCTTCATACAGGGTTTCTACCTGTTCGATATGCGTTGCGGTGATGGTGATAGAAACCGAATGGTAGTTACCTTTGCTGCTGGGTTTCACCGCCGGGGTATAGTCGCCGGGGGCGTGGCGCTGTACCACTTCAACCACTTGATCAACCAGCTCCGGTTGCGCCAGACCCATTACTTTATAGGTGAAGGGGGTAGGGAATTCGAGCAGTTCATTCAGTTTGGTTTTCATGTTGGCTCCGGTGCTTAAAATTGAGAAGAGAAGCCCGCAGGCCGCCCCTACAACAGGTGATGCATAAAAAATCGATAAGGGAGGCTTTCCAGCCTCCCCTATACGTTTGAAACGGGGGTTTCTAATTATATGGTATCAGACAGACGATTTTTCAAGCGTCTTAGCCAAACCAGTGATGGAACATCAGTTTGATGTAATCAATGATACGGCTGAAGAAACCGCCTTCCTGCACTTCGTTCAGGACCACCAGTGGACGCTGTTCAATGGTTTTGCCATCCAGCTGGAAGTTGATACTGCCTACAACCTGATTTTTCTGCAGCGGCGCATGCAGTTCGGTATTGGTCAGCACATAGCTGGCTTTCAGGTCTTTCATACGGCCGCGTGGAATGGTCAGGTAGGCATCTTTTTCAACGCCCAGCTGGACACGATCGCTGTTACCAAACCAGACCGGCTCAGAAGCAAACTCTTTGCCTGCTTTCAGTGGTGCCACGGTCTCGAAGAAACGGAAGCCCCAGGTCAGCAGCTTTTTGCTTTCGGTTTCGCGACCTTTGTAGGTGTGACCGCCCATAACCGCAGAGATCAGACGCATCTGGCCTTCAGTGGCAGAAGCCACCAGGTTGTAACCTGCCGCATCAGTGTGACCGGTTTTGATGCCGTCCACGTTCAGGCTGGTATCCCACAGCAGACCATTACGGTTCATCTGTTTGATATTGTTGAAGGTGAACTCTTTTTCACGGTAGACCGAGTATTCGTCCGGCACATCACGAATCAATGCCTGGCCGATCAGTGCCATATCACGCGCTGAGCTGTACTGGCCTTCTGCATCCAGGCCGTGCACGGTCTGGAAGTGGGTGTTTTTCAGACCCAACGCGCCAACGTAGTTATTCATCAGGCTAACAAACGCATCCTGGCTGCCGGCAACGTAATCAGCCATCGCCACACAGGCATCATTCCCTGACTGCAACACGATGCCGCGCGTCAGTTGAGAAACCGGTACGCGATCGCCTGGCTTCAGGAACATCAGTGACGAGCCTTTGAACACCGGATTACCGGTGGCCCATGCATCTTTACCGACGGTGACGATATCATCGTTATGGATTTTGCCTGCTTTGACCGCCTGACCAATCACATAGCTGGTCATCATTTTGGTCAGACTGGCGGGATCGCGGCGCGCATCGGCGTTCTTTTCTGCCAGGACTTTGCCTGAGTTGGCATCGATCAGCACATAAGCTTCAGCATCGATTTCCGGGACGCCCGGGATCATCGTCTTAAGGTTAACATCGTCCGCAAAGACGGCATGGCTGAGAGAAAGGGCGACCAGTGATCCCACTGTCAGGCGTTTCAGAAAACGAGAGGGTTTCAGCGTATTCATGTTAAGGACTACAACATCCGTGGGCTAAGAGTGAAAAAAGTGCCTTACTATAGCAAACGCCCGATCGAGCGACATCTTGCTTTGCAAATCAGTTTCAGCAGTAAAGGTAACTGCCCGTAACATTACGGGCGGGCAGTTGTAATAAATGAGCTCATCTGTGCTTCAGTGGTCAGTCGCTGTTGTAACGCAGCGGCTTCCGCCCGGCTGCTGTACCCGCCGAGTTGAATACGATAAACGTTGCCATTGGCTTCCACATTGCCGGGGACGCCAAAACGTTTACCCAGGCTGGTCGCCAATTGACGGGCGCGCGCTGCATCATTGACTGCCCCGACCTGTACCACATATCCACCGGCGGTACGCGTACTCTGGTTCACGGGTGCAGTGCTGGCTGGAGCAGAAACCGATGCCGCAGCCGGTGCAGCGGACGTTGATTGCGCAGGCGTGGCGGCCGGTTCACTGCCTTCCAGTACGCCGTTGGCTAAAGGCTGTGGTGCGCCGAGGAAGCCGCTGCTCTGTACCGGGGCACCCAGGCCGCCGTTGCTCTGCAGGGTACTGTTATCGACTGCGCGAACATCCTGCGGCGCAGGCGCTGGCGTTGTATTGGCGCTGCCACCCATCATCACCATGCCGCCGTTAAGATCCGGACGGGCGGGCAGGGCGTAGCTCTGCTTCGCCACGGTGGTGCCAATGGTACCCGGGCCGGAAACGGAACCATCCGGGGCGACTTTGATATAATCCACACGCACACGCGAATTATTGGAGATATTCAAACGGTCGCCTGCCGCACGAGACAGGTCAATGATGCGGCCGGGCGTATACGGGCCACGGTCATTAACACGCACCACAATCTGGCGGCCATTAGCGAGGTTAGTGACGCGCACATAACTTGGCAATGGCAGCGTTGGGTGTGCTGCAGTTAAGGCATCCGGGTCGTAAGCTTCGCCGATCGCCGTGCGATTACCTTGCGCTTCTGCACCGTACCAGGTGGCCAGTCCGACTTCGCTGTAGTTCGAAGGATCTTTAATCACGCGATAATTTTTGCCATTAACGCTGTAATCCTGGCTGGTAGAAGGATTGATGGGTTCATAGCGCGGTTCAACGCCTGGGATTTCCACCACCGGGCCATTATAGGCCGGCTGCGGTGGCGCAGTATTACTCTGCTGTTCCGGTGCGGAACAGGCAGCCAGTACCAATGATGCCAGTGCAACCCCAAGCCAATCCTTACGCATGTGCAGCCTCTTAAACGCTTTTAGATAACATTTTTCGATGAGTATGGATCGACATCACGATGCCAAATCCGGCCATTAACACGATCAACGCCGACCCGCCGTAGCTCACCAGCGGCAGCGGAACACCGACCACGGGTAAGATACCACTTACCATACCAATGTTAACGAAAACATAGACGAATAAAATCAACATCAAACCGCCGGCCATTACGCGACCGAACGTGGTTTGCGCGCGCGCCGCAACAATCAGGCCGCGCAAAATCAGCAGCAGATACAGTACCAGTAACACTAATACGCCGACCAGGCCGAGTTCCTCTGCCAGTACCGCAAAGATAAAGTCGGTGTGGCGCTCGGGCAAAAATTCCAGTTGTGACTGGGTGCCATGTAGCCAGCCTTTGCCACGTAAACCCCCGGATCCAATCGCAATCTTGGACTGAATAATGTGATAACCGGCACCGAGCGGGTCACTCTCAGGATCGAGCAGCATCATCACGCGGTCGCGCTGATAATCATGCATCAGGAAGAACCACAGCACCGGGATAAAGGCCGCCACCAGTAGCACCGCCACGGCGATCAGCTTCCAGCTCATGCCCGACAGGAACAGCACAAACAGGCCGGATGCGGCGATCAGAATCGAGGTACCGAGGTCAGGCTGTGCCGCTACCAGCAGCGTCGGCATGAAGATCAGCACCAGCGCGATACCGGTGTTTTTCAGCGTGGGTGGACAGACATCGCGGTTAATAAATCGCGCCACCATCAGCGGAACCGCAATCTTGGCTATCTCGGAGGGCTGGAAACGCACAAAGCCGAGATCGAGCCAGCGCTGAGCCCCTTTACTGATATGGCCAAAGGCATCCACCGCCACCAGTAATATCACGCAGACAATGTAGAGATAGGGCGCCCAACTTTCATATACGCGCGGCGGCACCTGCGCCATGACCAGCATGATGATCACGCCCATGGCGATCTGACCGAGTTTACGCTCCATCATGCCGGGATCCTGACCGCTGGCGCTCCAGATGACGATGGCGCTGTAAGCCAGTAGCGCAAGGATGATCAGCATAAACAGGGGATCGATATGGATACGCGTCCAGATCGATCTTTTCTGCGGGCTATCGTTCATGGACATCTTTATTCACCTTCGTAGCCAGGCGGCGTCGGTGCGGCTTCAGGCAGCACGGTATTGTTGTCGCCTAACATTATGTGGTCGAGAATCTGACGCATCACCGTACCCACTGCCGGGCCGGCACCGCCGTTCTCCAGAATCATGGTCACGGCAACGCGCGGTTTATCGTAAGGCGCGAATGCCGTCATTAACTTATGGTCACGCAAGCGTTCAGCAATTTTGTGCGCGTTATAGGTTTCGTTCTCTTTCAGACCGAATACCTGCGCAGTACCGGATTTCGCTGCGATTTTGTAAGGTGCATCGGCAAAACTCTTGTGCGCCGTCCCGTTCGCGCGGTTGGCCACGCCGTACATGCCATCTTTGGCAATTTCCCAGTATCCCGAGTGGATATCGCCAATCGGCGCATCCGGCGGCTGACGATACGGCACCATGGTTTGGCCTTCACGGGTGGCGCGCAGTAAATGCGGCACTTTGATAATGCCGTCATTGATCAGAATCATCATGGCTTTGTTCATCTGCACCGGCGTTGCCGTCCAGTAACCCTGACCAATGCCCACCGGAATGGTGTCACCCTGATACCAGGGCTTCTTAAAGCGCTTCAGCTTCCACTCACGCGTTGGCATGTTGCCGGGACTTTCCTGCGGCAAATCGATACCGGTGCGATGGCCATAGCCAAATTTGGTCATCCACTCTGACAGGCGATCAATACCCATATCGTAGGCGACCTGATAGAAGAAGGTATCGGCAGATTCTTCCAGCGATTTGGTGACATTCAGACGGCCGTGTCCCCATTTTTTCCAGTCGCGGTAGCGCTTTTCCGAACCGGGCAATTGCCACCAGCCGGGGTCAAACAGGCTGGTATTGCGGTTAATCACCCCTGCACTCAGCGCAGAGACGGCAACATAAGGTTTCACCGTTGACGCGGGTGGGTAAGAAGCCTGCAGCGCGCGGTTATACAGCGGACGGTTCTCATCGCTCAACAGGGCTTTGTAATCCTTGCTGGAAATGCCATCAACAAACAGATTGGGGTCGTAGCTGGGTGTGGACACCAGCGCCAGAATTTCACCAGTGCGTGGATCGCTGACCACAACGGCGGCACGGCTACCGGTCAACAGGGTTTCGATATACTGTTGCAGTTTCAGGTCAACGGTCAGATAGATATCACGGCCGGCCTGTGGAGATTGCTCATGCAGCTGACGGATAACCCGGCCACGGTTGTTAACTTCAACTTCTTCATAGCCGGTTTTGCCATGCAGCACATCTTCGTAATAGTTTTCGATACCGAGCTTGCCGATATCATGCGTTGCGGCATAGTTAGGCCATTTACCTTCATCATCAAGGCGTTTAACGTCACGATCGTTAATTTTAGAGACGTAGCCCACCACATGCGTCAGCGTCTGACCGTAGGGATAATAGCGGCGCTGATAACCTTTCACTTCCACACCGGGGAAGCGGTACTGATTGACGGCAAAGCGCGCCACCTGCACTTCGTTGAGTGCGATTTTAATCGGAATGGAGGTGAAACGACGTGAGCGCTTACGCTCTTTTTCAAAGGCGTCGAGATCGTCGTCCGTCAGATCCAGCACCGGGCGCAGATCCTGCAGCGTCTGCTTCAGGTCATCGACTTTTTCGGGCACCAGTTCAGCCTGGTAAATGGTGCGGTTCAGCGCCAGCGGGACGCCGTTGCGATCAAAGATGATGCCGCGGCTGGGCGCGACGGGCACCAGCTTGATGCGGTTCTCATTGGAACGGGTGCTGTAATCGTCAAAACGCAGAATTTGCAGATGATAGAGGTTGACCACCAGCACGCTGGAGAGCAGGAAAATACCAACAAAAGCCACCAAAGCCCGGCGGACAAAGAGTTTCTGTTCGGCAGTGTAATCGCGAAAGGCGTTGCTCTGTAATTTCATCCGCTGCGTTTATTGTCTGGAGGTTGTCAGGCGTTTATTCACGGTGATAAGGATGATTCGTGGTGATGCTCCAGGCACGATACAGGCTTTCGGCTACCAGCACACGCACCAGCGGGTGAGGCAACGTCAACGTGGACAGCGACCAGCTTTGCTCGGCAGCGGCTTTACAGGCCGGCGCCAGTCCTTCCGGACCGCCAATCAACAAGCTGACATCGCGGCCATCTTGTTTCCAGCGCTCAAGCTGTTGCGCCAGCTGTGGGGTTTCCCACGGCTGCCCTGGAATATCCAGCGTGACGATGCGGTTGCCTTTGCCGACGGCCGCTAACATCGCTTCACCCTCTTTTTCCAGGATGCGCTTGATGTCCGCGTTCTTGCCGCGTTTACCCGCAGGCACTTCGGTCAGTTCAAACGGCATATCCTTGGGGAAGCGGCGCAGATACTCCATGAAACCGGTCTGAACCCAGTCAGGCATTTTGGTGCCGACGGCCACAAGCTGCAGTTTCAAGGCTTAGCTCCAGAGCTTTTCCAGCTCATACAGCTGGCGGCTCTCTTCCTGCATCACGTGTACGATCACTTCGCCAAGATCAACGACGACCCAATCAGCGGCAGCTTTACCATCAACGCCCAGCGGTTTTAAACCCGCGGCACGGGATTCCTGAACCACGTGATCGGCGATCGAAACCACATGACGCGTCGACGTGCCGGTGCAGATGATCATGCAATCGGTGATGCTCGATTTGCCCTGAACATCAACAGCAATGATGTCCTGGCCTTTAATATCGTCAATCTTATCAATAACGAAATCTTGGAGTGCTTTACCTTGCAAAAGGTTCCCCTTAAAAACAGGTGATTACGAGAAGGCTGAATGCCCGGAAAACATAGCCTAAAATGAAGCGGCGCAGTATAGCACGCAACGATCAACCGCGATATAAGCCAGCGCGATCGATGTAGTCGATAACCGCGTCGGGCAGCAGATCGGTGCAGGATTGCCCCAGGTGACGACGCTGGCGTATTTCCGTGGCGGAGATGTCGAACAGCGGCGTATCAGCCAGCCAGATATGGCCTGCCGGTGCATGATGCAACTGTTCTGCGTGCTGTGCACGATGCGCATCCAGCCACTGCTGCATCTCAGGTGTTTCCATCTGCGTCGCATAGCCCGGTCGCTGGCACACCAACAGATGGCACAGAGAGAGGAGATCCTGCCAGCGATGCCATTTGGCTAACGTTAGCAGAGAATCTTGTCCGATGATAAACCCGAGGGGCTGTTCTGCTCCGCGTTCCGCACGGAGTGCTTCAAGCGTTGCGACCGTCCATGACGGCGTATCCCGTTCCAGCTCGCGCGTATCAATATCAAACAGGGGGCGGGTCGCAATCGCGCAGCACAGCATTTCCACGCGCTGCCGAGCACTGGCTTCAGGCTGTGGCCGATGCGGTGGCACGTTGTTGGGCAGCAGCGTGACCTTTTTCAACCCTACCTGTTGCGCCAGCGCTTCCACCGGGCGCAGGTGGCCAAAGTGGATAGGATCGAAGGTGCCGCCAAACAGCGCGTAAAGTTTAGACATCCGTAAAGCTTAGGGGAAAATCGCGGTGACACAGCAGCAGCGACAAGGTTTCAAGCTGCGGCCAGAGGTTTTGACCGTAATCCTGCTTCATGGTCAGCTCCAGTTCGGCGAGCAGATGCACAGCACGTTGCAGACGACGTGCATCAAGGCGTTGCAGCGCATCGGTAAACAGCGCGCGGCGGTTCTGCCAGATGCGTTGTTGATCCATCAGCGCTCGCAGACCCTGTTTGCCCTGATTGCGTTGCAAATGCAGCAGCGTCAATAAATCACGTTGCAGAGAACGCAGCAAAATCACCCCTTCAGCATCCTCTTTTTCCAGCTGATGCAGGATATGCAGGGCACGTTTGCTTTTTCCCGCCAGCAGGGCATCCACCCAGTGGAATGGGGTAAAGTGCGCAGCGTCATTCACCGCGTCCTCTACCCGGGGCAGAGTGAGCTTGCCATCCGGCCACAGCAGTGACAAGCGCTCCAGCGCCTGCGCCAGCGCCAGCAGGTTGCCTTCATAGCAGTAGCACAGCAGTTGAATCGCCGCGTCATCAACACTCAGCTTCATGGCTTTGGCGCGGCTCGCGACCCAACGTGGCAGCTGTGCTTGTTCGGGCGTCTGGCAGGGAACCAGCACGGCATGGGCGCTCAGCGCTTTAAACCAGGCGCTGTTTTCCTGCGCTTTGGTCAGTTTTGCCATGCGCAGCACCAGCAGGATATCGCTGTGCAGCAGGCTGGCGAGTTTGACCAGTTGCTCGGACATCGCTGCATTGGCACCGTTTTCTGGCAGTTGCAGCGTTAATGTCTGGCGTTGTGTGAACAGGCTGAGTGCCTGACAGCTGGCAAAGATCGCATCCCAGTCGGTTTGCGCATCGAGAGTGACACTGAAGTGTTCTTCAAAGCCTTGAGAAGAGGAGGCCGCGCGAATGGCGTCGGCACTTTCCTGAATCAGCAGCGGCTCATTGCCGGTCAGAAAATAACAGGCGCGCAGCCCCTCACGAAGCTGCGCGCTCAGTTGTTCAGGATAAATCCTGATCATTGCAGACTGGTTGCTGACGAAGAGGGCACTTCTGGTGAATTCTCACCTGGTGCGATGATCTCCGGCTGTGGCAATGTGTCTTTGTTGCTTTCCTGCGCGGCATGAACCGTTAACAGTTTACGCACCAGTTGCTCGGCGGCACGCTGACGCATCTCCTGCACGATCATGTCTTGCTCGGCATCCTTCGCCAGTGCGGCATTCGGGTTGTCGAAGAAAGAACGGTACACGGTGGTGCTGATCGGGTAGATGCCTTTGCCCGGGATCAGAACCTGCGCGGTCACTGTCATCACCAGTGAATACTCAGCAGTGGTGCCGCTGATAAACACTGACGCGGTATCACGTCCCAGCACTTCTGCGCCTAAGCGCAGAGTCGGGTATTTGGCACTGGCCTGTTTGCTGTCATCAACAATGGTGACATCATTGATACGCAGCTGTTGGCGCACGGTGCGCGCCATTGGACCATACGGGTCGCCACTCTGGACGATCAGCGTTTTCATCTCGGTTGGCACCATGGTGGTGCCGCGCGGGTGAAAACCACAGCCTGCGGTGATCATCACCGCAAGCAGGACAAACAGCCTGATAATCAGTTGTCGCACAGTTCCTCCTGAACTTAACCTACGACCAGGTTAAGCAGTTTGCCAGGGACATAAATCACTTTACGAAGTGTGACGCCTTCCAGATATTTCGCCACAATGTGCTCCTGCGCAGCACGCGCCTGAACCTGCTCCTGCGTAGCATCCGGCGCAACGGTAATCTTGCCGCGCACTTTGCCATTCACCTGTACAACGACCAGCAGTGAATCTTCCACCATCGCGGATTCATCCGCAACCGGCCAGCTGGCTTCATCGACACTACCTTCTCCACCCAGCGCCTGCCACAGCACATAGCTGGCGTGCGGCGTGAACGGATAGAGCAGACGAACGACCGCCACCAGCGCTTCCTGCATCAGTGCGCGATCTTGCTCGCTCTCCTGCGGGGCACGAGTCAGCTTGTTCATCAACTCCATGATGGCAGCGATAGCGGTGTTGAACGTCTGGCGACGACCCACGTCATCGGCCACCTTGGCGATGGTTTTGTGCAGATCGCGACGCAGCGCTTTCTGATCGTCGTTCAGTGCATTGAGGTCCAGCGCCACGGTGGCACCCTTCGCCACGTGTTCGTAGGCCAGTTTCCACACGCGCTTCAGGAAGCGGTTCGCACCTTCGACACCCGATTCCTGCCATTCCAGCGTCATTTCTGCTGGTGAAGCAAACATCATGAACAGACGCACGGTATCGGCACCGTAACGTTCAACCATCAGCTGTGGATCGATGCCGTTGTTTTTCGACTTGGACATCTTGCTCATGCCGGCATAAACCACTTCGCGGCCTGCGTTGTCGACAGCCTTAACAATACGACCTTTTTCATCGCGCTCGACGCTAACATCAACCGGAGAAACCCAGTTACGCTCGCCGCTTGCGCCGGTGTAATAGAATGCATCGGCCAGTACCATGCCCTGACACAGCAGACGTTTGGCTGGCTCATCAGAGTTCACCAGGCCCGCGTCACGCAGCAGCTTGTGGTAGAAGCGGAAGTACATCAGGTGCATGATGGCGTGTTCGATACCACCGACATACTGATCCACTGGCAGCCAGTAGTTCGCGGCGGCAGGATCCAGCATGCCTTCGTTGTAGTTGGCACAGGTGTAACGCGCGTAATACCAGGATGACTCCATAAAGGTGTCAAAGGTATCGGTTTCGCGCAGCGCTGGCTGGCCGTTAACCGTGGTTTTTGCCCACTCAGGATCGGCTTTGATCGGGCTGGTGATACCGTCCATCACCACATCTTCTGGCAGAATCACTGGCAGCTGATCTTCTGGCGTTGGCATCACCGTGCCGTCTTCCAGTGTCACCATTGGGATTGGCGCACCCCAGTAACGCTGACGGGACACACCCCAGTCGCGCAGACGATAGTTGACTTTACGCACGCCAACGCCTTTCGCCGCCAATGCATCAGCAATGGCGTTGAAGCCTGCCTGATGATCCAGACCGTTGAACTCACCCGAGTTGAACAGCGCGCCTTTATCGGTCATCGCCGCTTCGCTCAGGTCAGGCGTTGAACCATCCAGATTCAGGATCACTGGCTTGATGTTCAGGTTGTACTTGGTGGCGAACTCCCAGTCACGCTGGTCATGCCCTGGAACTGCCATGACTGCGCCGGTGCCGTATTCCATCAGGACAAAGTTAGCGACCCAGACCGGGATCTCTTCGCCCGTCAGCGGATGGATAGCAAACAGGCCGGTGGCCATGCCTTTCTTCTCCATCGTCGCCATATCCGCTTCAGCCACTTTGGTGGTGCTGCATTCAGCGATGAAGTCAGACAGCGCAGGGTTGCTGGCCGCAGCCTGACGCGCCAGCGGGTGGCCGGCTGCCACCGCAACGTAGGTCGCACCGAGGAAGGTGTCAGGACGCGTGGTATACACGGTCAATTTCTCTTCGCTGTACGCCACATCAAAGGTGATTTCCACGCCTTCAGAACGACCAATCCAGTTACGCTGCATGGTCTTGACCGTTTCAGGCCAGTCTTCCAGCTTATCCAGATCGTTGAGCAGCTCTTCCGCATAAGCGGTGATTTTCACGAACCACTGAGGGATCTCTTTGCGCTCAACTTTGGTGTCACAGCGCCAGCAGCAGCCGTCGATAACTTGTTCGTTAGCCAGCACGGTTTGGTCATGTGGGCACCAGTTCACCGCTGAGGTCTTTTTGTAGACCATGCCTTTTTCATAGAGCTTGGTGAAGAACCACTGTTCCCAGCGATAGTATTCTGGCTGGCAGGTCGCCAATTCACGGCTCCAGTCATAGCCAAAGCCCAGCAGTTTGAGCTGGTTCTTCATGTATTCGATGTTGTCATAAGTCCATGGTGCGGGCGCGGTGTTGTTTTTTACCGCAGCGCCTTCGGCTGGCAGACCAAACGCATCCCAGCCAATCGGCTGCAGGACATTTTTACCCAGCATGCGCTGATAGCGCGCAATCACATCGCCGATGGTGTAGTTACGCACGTGGCCCATGTGTAGGCGGCCAGAAGGATAGGGCAGCATAGAAAGGCAGTAGTATTTCTCTTTGCCTTCCTGCTCGGTCACTTTAAAGGTTTCGTTTTCGTCCCAGTGCTGTTGGACGCGGGATTCTATCTCTTCCGGGCGGTATTGCTCTTGCATGGCTGCCTGTGGTCCTTTATGAAAATCGTTAACCCTGAATAGTTCGCGTCACAGGAAGGCGGCAAAGGTGTGAATACACTCGCGCTTAACGAAGTAAGCGACGGCGTGAACACATGCAGCCAACGCACCTGCGACTTGAAGTATGACGGGTTCGCATACATTTAGATCCGCATAGCATACCCATAAGGCTCTTCCTCAACAACATTTCACGCCCCGGCAGAGCGGATTTCTACTCATTGCGCCGCCGCTTTCACCCTTTTGCGATTTACTCCGCTTTCGTCACGGCAAATATGACAGAACAGCTAAACTTACTATCAGCTATTCCCGCGGAAAGGAGAACAAAATGAATAACGTGGCGCAGGAGTATCGTGCAACGATAGCGGCATTAACCCAGCGGCTGGAGCAGGGCGAGCGTGATGTTGATGCCCTGGTTGCTGAGGCACGGCAGGATTTATTAGCGAAAAAGACGCTGACCTCTTCTGAAGTGAATGAGGTGATGCGGGCAGTCAGGCGCGATCTACACGAGTTCGCGCTCAGCTATCAGGAATCTTCAGATGTGCTCGGTGACTCCGTATTTTTGCGCGTCATTCGCGAGAGCGTGTGGAAAGAACTGGCGGATATCACGGACAAAAGCCAGCTAGAGTGGCGCGAGGTGTTTCAGGATCTACGACATCACGGTGTTTATCAAAGCGGTGAAGTGGTGGGATTGGGCAACCTGGTGTGTGAGAAGTGCGGTTTTACCCGGGCGATCTATACACCGGAGAGCTTAACGCGCTGCCCGGAGTGTGGGCACGATCATTTCCAGCGTCAGCCTTTTGAACCTTAATGAGCAGAAAACCCTAAGATGAATCGCGCCGCTGCGTGCGTGATGGAAAATCACAGCCATGCAGCGGCGCGATGGATGGCACTAATTAATGCAGGATCTTCGCGAGGAAGTCTTTTGCGCGGTCGGACTGCGGGTTATTAAAGAAGTCATCTTTGTTAGTGTCTTCGACAATTTTCCCTTCATCCATAAAGATCACGCGATTGGCAACTTTGCGCGCAAAGCCCATCTCGTGCGTCACCACCATCATGGTCATGCCTTCGTTCGCCAGTTCCACCATGACGTCCAGCACTTCGTTGATCATCTCTGGGTCGAGCGCAGATGTCGGTTCGTCAAACAGCATCGCGATGGGGTCCATACACAGCGCACGGGCAATCGCCACACGCTGTTGCTGGCCACCCGAGAGCTGTCCAGGGAACTTCTCCGCATGCGCAGCCAGACCAACACGCGTCAGCAGCTTGAGACCCTTCTCACGCGCAGCGGCTTTATCACGCTTTAACACTTTGACCTGCGCCAGCACCAGGTTATCGACAATGCTGAGGTGCGGGAACAGTTCGAAGTGCTGGAACACCATACCGACCTTGCTGCGCAGTTGCGCCAGGTTGGTTTTCTTGTTGTTCACTTCGGTACCGTTAACCTGAATGCTGCCTTCCTGCACCGGTTCCAGACCATTCACCGTTTTAATCAAGGTTGACTTACCTGAGCCGGACGGTCCACAGACCACCACCACTTCACCTTTTTTCACTTCGGTGGAGCAGTTGGTCAGCACCTGAAAGTGACCATACCACTTAGAAACATTTTTCAGGCTAATCATTTAAACCGTCCTCTTTCTTTTCAGATAGCTAACCAACAGCGAAGCGCTCAGGCTGATCACAAAATAGACCAGACCGGCAAACAGAACCATTTCAACCTGGGTACCGTCACGTTCGCCAATCGTCGAGGCGGTACGGAAGAAGTCAGCCAGGCTTAACACATACACCAGCGACGTATCCTGGAACAACACAATGCCCTGCGTCAGCAGCAGTGGCACCATGGCGCGGAACGCCTGCGGCAGGATGATCAATTTCATTGATTGCCAGTGCGTCATACCCAACGCCAGCGCAGCATTCGACTGTCCACGTGAGATGCTCTGGATACCCGCACGAATGATTTCCGAATAGTAGGCCGCTTCAAACAGGGCAAAAGCGATCATGGCGGAAATCAGGCGAATGTCAGTTTTGGGGGAAAGTCCCAATACCTGTTGCAGTAATGCAGGCACCACCAGATAGAACCACAGCAGCACCATCACCAGCGGCACGGAGCGGAACAGGTTGACGTACAGCTTAGCGAACCAGCGAATCGGCGCGAACGGTGACAGACGCATCACGGCCAGAATCGTGCCCCAGATAATGCCGAACACCACGGCGACGGCGGTAATCTTGAAGGTGATGATCAAGCCATTCCACAAATAGGGCAGGCTGGGAAGAATCGAACTCCAGTCAAAATCGTACATTATTTGCCTCCCAGATTGCCGGGCAGGCGAATTTTACGTTCTACCAAACTCATAATCAGCATGATCACCAGGTTAATACCCACGTAAGCCAGGGTAATGGCGGTGAAGGATTCATAGGCGTGCGCCGAGTAGTCGAGCAACTTACCGGCCTGCGCCGCCATATCCACCAGACCAATGGTCGAAGCGATGGCAGAGTTTTTCACCAGGTTCAGCATTTCCGAGGTCATCGGCGGCACTATCACGCGATAGGCATTAGGCAGCAGCACGTAGCGATAAGTTTGCGGCAGCGTCAGTCCCATCGCCAACCCTGCGTTTTTCTGACCGCGTGGCAGTGATTGAATCGCGGCACGTACCTGTTCGCAAACACGGGCAGCAGTGAACAAGCCGAGGCAAATAGTTGAGGAAACAAAGAACTGAATATTGGGGTCCAGTTCTGCTTTAAACCACATCCCCAGTTTTTCGCCAACCAGTTCTGGTGCCACCAGATACCAGAAGAAGAACTGGACGATCAGCGGGATATTACGAAACAGTTCCACGTAGCAGGTACCAATGGTCGACAGCAGTCGATTGGGCACGGTACGCAGAATGCCAAAGAAGGAACCTACCAGGAAGGCGATAATCCAGGCGCAGCAGGAAACCGCAACGGTAACCTGAAATCCGGACCACAGCCAGCCGAGGTAAGTCGTATTGCCGAACGGGGCCTGTTGTAAAAAGATGCCCCAGTTCCAATCGATACCCATAACGAGCTCCGGTAAAAAAAGGGTAGCGAGGCTACCCATAAGATTGTTGAGCGGTGTCTTGCGTCCTGCTTCAGGGGAACGACCTGTTGCAGTCTGTCTGTCCGCACCGCGTGTTCAGCAATCGAGAGGGCAGCCTAACTGCCCTTGTTTTCATTGTTAATTCAGAGTGCTTTGTCGTTTGGTGCTTTGAACAGCGCCTGCATATCTGGAGACAGTTCGAAGTTCATGTTCAGATTCTTCGGTGGAATCGGCTGTTTGAACCAGGTATCGAACCACTTAGCGGCTTCACCCGATGTCTGCGCTTTCGCGATGGTTTCATCCATCAGCTGTTTGAACTGCGGGTCTTCTTTACGCAGCATACAGCCGTATGCTTCTTTCGACTGAGGTGTGCCAGTGATCTGCCAGTCGTCTGGTTTCTTCGCTTTAGCACGTTCACCCGCCAGCAGAGCATCATCCATCATAAAGGCCACGGCACGACCGGTTTCCAGCGTACGGAAAGAATCGCCATGGTCTTTGGCGCTGATGATGCGCATGTCCATTTTCTTCTCATCGTTCAGCTTGTGCAGCAGAACTTCAGAAGTGGTACCAGAGGTCACGACAACGGTTTTGCCTTTCAGGTCCGCGAAATCTTTGATGTCGCCACCTTTCTTCACCAGCAGACGCGTACCGATGATAAATACGGTATCGGAGAAGGCGGCTTGCTGCTGACGCTCCAGGTTGTTGGTGGTAGAACCACATTCAAAATCGTAAGTGCCGTTCTGCAGCAGTGGGATACGGTTCTGAGAGGTGATCGGCAGCATTTTCACCTGCAGATCAGGCTTGTTCAGCTTGGCTTTGATCGCCGCTACGATGGCGTTTGAGTAGTCTTGTGAATAGCCAACCACTTTTTGCTGGTTGTCGTAGTAAGAAAAGGGAACTGATGACTCACGATGCCCAACGACGATCACGCCGCTATCATTAATTTTTTTCAGGGTGCCGGTGAGATCTTCCGCCTGGGCCGCTCCCGCTGCTGCTCCCAACAGCAGAAGAGATAATGCCACTTTGCGTGTCTGCATGTTCCTACTCCTTTGAATGGATGTCGCGCAGAACATAAACTGCGCAGATTGTGATGTTGTGTGTATTTCGTGCTGCTTTTTTAGTTATCCCTTAGCGCAACTGCGCGCAGGATAGTGATTAACATAGCGAATTGTTAACGCAATGAAACAAAAAAGTTTGTTTTTTGCGAGCCGCTCCGCACCATTAAGAGGCAATGAAAAGCCATTGCGCCGTTTCGGTGCGTGTCAGTGCCAAATAATAGTGCGTGAACATGGCATTACGCTGACAAAACGCTGATGTTGATAAAATCACTGAAATAATTAGCAATGATCGTGCCAGCACGGTGAAATGCGCGAAAAAGCCAGCAGAGAATCTGGTAAAGCGTAGCCGATGGGAGCGGAAAACAGCGCAAAAAAAAGGCGAAGTGAGCACTTCGCCTGTCAGAATGTGATCGGGGTGTCAGTGGCGGCGACGAATAATCGCCAGGACGATGCCGATCAACGTCAGAATCCATACCGGCCAGATTCCTGCTTTGGCATAAGGGGTCTCACCGGTGGTGGGTGTCACCCTGGCTTCCAGCACGTCACGCGTGAACTGCGGGATCTCTTTTTCAACCTCGCCGTTGGCATTCACCACCGCCGTAACACCGTTATTGGTGGATCGCAACAGCGGACGGCCCAGTTCCAGTGCACGCATACGCGCCATCTGGAAGTGCTGCCATGGGCCGATGGAGTGACCAAACCAGGCATCGTTAGAGACCGTCAGCAGGAAGTTGGTATTGGGGCGGAAGTTAGCGCGTACCTGCTCGCCCAACACAATCTCGTAGCAGATGGCACTGGTGAGGTCATAACCCGCCACCTTCAACTGCGGCTGCACATAGGCGCCACGGCTGAACGACGACATTGGCAGATCGAAGAACGGCGCCAGCGGACGCAGCAAGTCTTCAAGCGGCACAAACTCCCCGAACGGCACCAGATGGTTTTTCTGATAACGGTTATGGCTTTGGTAGCTGTAAGGTTGCTCGCCGCCCAGCACAATCACGGAGTTGTAATCGTGGTAGCGGTTATCCCCTTCAACGCGTGAATCGACAATCCCGGTAATTAACGAGCTGCCGCGCTCGCGCAGTTCTGCGTCCAGCGCTTTGAGGAATGGCTGCTGATTGCTTTCCAGGTCGGTAATCGCCGATTCAGGCCAGATAATGATGGGTGCTTTGCCCATAAAAGGCTGGCTGTAAGAGGTGTACACGCGCAACGTATTCAGCAACTGCTGCGGATCCCACTTCATCGACTGTGGAATGTTGCCTTGCACCATCGCCACATCCACGCTGCGTTCCGGCAACGGCTGATACCATTGCAACATGCGCAGTGGCCATGGCAGCAGCAACAAGACTGCGGCGGCCACCAGGCTCTTCACCGTGCGATGATAAAGCGCATGCACCAGCAGACCGGCGATCATCATTAACAGGAAAGTGATGGTTTCGACGCCTGCCAGCGGCGCAAGGCCTTTGAGCGGACCGTCGATCTGGCTATAGCCGAACTGCAGCCAGGGGAATCCGGTCAGAATCCAGCCACGCAGGAATTCGCTGATTTGCCACAATGCCGGTGCAGCTAACACCAGACGCCACAAGGTCGCGCGGGGCCACAGGCGATTAAGTACCGCCGCAAACAGCATCGGATAGATGGCGAGATAAGCGGCCAGCAATATCACCAGGAAGACGTTAACCGGGCCGGGCATACCGCCGAAGGTGGCGATGCTGACGTAAACCCAATTAATGCCACTGCCGAACAGACCAAAGCCCCAGACGAAGCCAATCGCGGCGGCTTGTGGGCTGCGGCGATCCAGTAGCAGCAACTGCAGTCCCGCCAGGGAAACTAATGCGGCAGGCCAAAAATCGTAGGGAGAAAAGGAAAGGGTGCCAACGGCACCCGTAATCAAAGCCAGCAGCAGGCGAACCCGCTGCTGCGAGTATAGAGAGGCTAAAGCCATAAAATTATTCGTCTTCCAGTTGCGGTTGTGGAGAGTCTTCCGGAATTTTCACATGCACCTGGATGATACGGCGGCTGTCGGCCATCGCGACTTTGAATTGGTAACCATCAATGTCGATGCTCTCACCGCGCGCGGGAAGGTGGCCGAATCCCTGCATCACCAGACCGCCAATGGTATCCACTTCATCATCACTGAAGCTGGTACCAAATACCTCGTTAAAATCCTCGATAGGCGCAAGCGCACGTACGGTATAGGTATGGCGGTTTAACTGACGGATATCACGATCTTCTTCATCGTCATATTCATCTTCAATTTCACCGACAATCAATTCGAGGATATCTTCAATCGTGACCAGCCCGGAAACGCCACCGAATTCGTCAATGACGATCGCCATATGATAGCGCTGGGAACGGAACTCTTTCAGCATGCGGTCGACACGCTTACTTTCAGGCACGACAACGGCGGTGCGCAGCACTTTCTCAATGCTGAAAGGTTCAGACGCGCTGCTCATAAACGGCAGCAGGTCTTTGGCCATCAAAATGCCTTCGACGTGGTCTTTATCTTCGCTGATCACCGGGAAGCGTGAGTGAGCGGAATCAATAATGACCGCGAGACACTCTTCAAGGCTTTGGTTGCGTTTAAGGGTGATCATCTGGGAGCGCGGGATCATGATGTCACGCACACGCTGTTCGGCAATATCCAGAACCCCTTCGAGCATGTCGCGGGTGTCCTGATCGATCAGCTCTTTTTGCTCAGAATCGCGGATCAGTCCCAGTAGCTCATCACGGTTTTTAGGTTCACCGTGAAAAAGTTGGTTAATTAACAGGGAGAAAAATCCCTTTTTACTACTGGGTGCGTCGCTGTTTTGAGAATGGTCGTCGCTCATGGCGTTTTTATTTCGTTCTCTCTGGTGAGGGAAAGGAACTGCTGGCATCCGCGCCAGCAGCGCAATAACCTGAACCTAAGGGGATCAGGCGTCTTCTTTCTCCGAAATGTACGGGTCAGGATAACCAAGAGCAAGCATTATCTCGGTCTCCAGCGCCTCCATTTCTTCGGCTTCTTCGTCTTCAATATGGTCATAGCCCAGCAGATGTAGCGTACCGTGGACCACCATATGAGCCCAGTGGGATTCAACGGTTTTGCCTTGTTCTTCCGCTTCTTGCTCAACAACCTGACGACAAATAATCAGGTCGCCCAGCAGTGGCAACTCAATCCCGGGTGGCGCTTCAAACGGGAAAGAGAGCACGTTGGTCGGCTTATCCTTACCGCGATAAGTCAGATTAAGCTCATGACTCTCCGCTTCATCCACCAGACGGATGGTGACTTCGCTTTCCGGCTGGAAAGGCGTAACGGCGGCTTCGAGCCAGCGCTGGAAAGCAGGTTCGGCTGGCAGGCCATTTTCATCGGCACAGGCCAACTGTAAATCTAAAATCACCGCGCTCATGAAGGCTCCTGCGGGCTGGATGGGGCGGCAAGTTGAGACGCCAGCGTTTCTCGCTTGCGCTCTTCTGCCAGTTTGTCACGGCGTTTCTGATCGGCTTCCTCCCACGCTTCATAAGCATTCACGATGCGTGCGACAACCGGATGACGCACCACGTCTTCGCTGTGGAAAAAGTTAAAACTGATTTCATCGACTTCCGCCAAAACCTCAATGGCATGACGCAGGCCGGATTTGGTGCTGCGCGGCAGGTCAATCTGTGTGACGTCACCGGTGATCACCGCTTTGGAGTTGAAACCGATACGTGTCAGGAACATCTTCATCTGCTCGATAGTGGTGTTCTGACTCTCATCGAGAATCACGAAGGCGTCATTGAGTGTGCGGCCGCGCATGTAAGCGAGCGGGGCCACTTCAATGACATTGCGCTCCATCAGCTTTTCCACGCGCTCAAAGCCGAGCATTTCAAACAAGGCATCGTAGAGCGGACGCAGATAAGGATCGACTTTCTGGCTCAGGTCACCCGGCAGGAAGCCCAGTTTCTCACCGGCCTCTACCGCAGGGCGCGTCAGCAGAATACGGCGGATTTCCTGACGTTCGAGGGCATCAACAGCAGCGGCCACCGCCAGATAGGTTTTACCGGTACCGGCTGGGCCCACACCGAAGGTGATGTCATGGTCGAGGATATTCGCCACATACTGTGCCTGGTTTGGCGTACGAGGTTTAATCACACCGCGCTTGGTTTTGATGTGTATCGCCTTACCAAACTCCGGCACGCTTTCGGCGGTTTGCTCCAGTACACGGCTCTCTTTGATCGCCAGATGCACCTGGTCCGGTTCAATATCCGGGATTTGGCCACGCACAGGGGCGGTGCTCACGTACAGGTCACGCAGAATGTTGATGGCCGCATCAACGCTGAGCGATCGGCCCACCAGTTTGAAATGGTTGTCCCGACGGTTGATTTCGACACCGAGGCGTTTTTCCAGCTGCTTCACATTGTCATCAAACGGACCGCACAGGCTCATCAGCCGGCGGTTATCAGCCGGTTCAAGGGCGATTTCACGAGTTTCGATATTCAAATGAATCCTTTGGGTCACTCAGGGCCAGTTGAAGAAGGTGTATCCAATGCTTCATTACAGACATAAGCATCTATACCCGTCATATTTCAAGGTGCAGGTGCGTTGGCTGCACTCATTCACCCCAGTCACTTACCGGAGTAAGCTCCAGGGGATTCATTCCCTTGCCGCCTTCCTGAACCTTGAATGATTTAGGGTATATACGGAATTATTTATGGGGCAAGGCCCGGCTGCAAGTTGCAAAAGCGATATTTGGGCGTTGCAGGTGGAATGCAAGGGGCACGGGATGAAACGGGCGGCAGCATCTTGTGCACTGCCGCGCAAAGCGTGGGAAATCAAGGTTGGTAGAGACCGACACCGATGTCATTTTCACGGCGCGTACGGGCTATGACGGCATCGGGGCTTTGGCTGACACGCAAGGCCATTTCATCTTCGGTGCGGATCAGTTTGCCGCGCAGCGAGTTGGCATGAACATCGACAATTTCCACGTCGACAAACTTACCGATCATTTCAACAGGCGCTTCGAAGTTCACCACGCGGTTGTTGTCGGTGCGCCCGGTGAGTTCCATGACATTTTTACGTGAGATACCTTCAATCAGCACACGCTGCGTGGTGCCGAGCATGCGACGACTCCACGCCATCGCCTGCTGATTGAGGCGATCCTGCAGAATATACAGGCGCTGCTTTTTCTCTTCTTCCGAAACATCGTCAGGCAAATCAGCGGCAGGCGTACCCGGACGGGCCGAGTAGATAAAGCTGAAGCTGACATCGAAATTCACGTCGCCCACCAGTTTCATGGTCTGCTCAAAATCCTGCTGCGTTTCGCCAGGGAAACCAATGATGAAATCTGAACTCATCTGAATATCAGGACGTGCTTTCTGCAGCTTGCGGACGATGGCTTTATATTCCAGCGCGGTATGCGCACGCTTCATCAGCGTCAGGATACGATCGGCACCGCTCTGAACGGGTAAGTGCAGGAAGCTCGCCAACTCTGGCGTGTCACGGTAGACATCAATAATGTCATCAGTGAATTCAATCGGATGGCTGGTGGTAAAGCGGATGCGGTCGATGCCATCAATGGCCGCCACCAGACGCAACAGTTCCGCGAAGCTGCAAAGCTGGTCATCAAAGGTCGTGCCGCGATAGGCGTTGACGTTTTGGCCCAGTAAATTCACTTCTCGCACGCCCTGCGCAGCCAGTTGCGCGATTTCCAACAGAATATCGTCACAGGGGCGGCTCACTTCTTCGCCTCGGGTGTAAGGCACCACGCAGAAAGTACAGTATTTGTTACAGCCTTCCATAATGGAGACAAAGGCCGTCGGGCCTTCTGCACGCGGTTCTGGCAGACGGTCAAATTTCTCGATTTCCGGGAAGCTGATGTCAATCACCGGGCTTTTCGTCCCGCGCACCTGATTCAGCATCTCTGGCAAGCGATGCAGCGTCTGTGGACCAAACACAATATCCACGCAATTGGCGCGTTCACGCAGGCGTTCACCTTCCTGCGAAGCGACACAGCCGCCGACGCCAATAATCACGTCAGGATTTATCGCTTTCAATTTCTTCCAGCGTCCTAACAGGGCGAAAACCTTCTCCTGCGCCTTCTCACGGATCGAGCAGGTGTTGAGCAGCAGTACATCCGCCTCTTCAGCATCCTCGGTCAGGGTGTAACCGTGCGTGCTGTTCAGCAGATCGGCCATCTTTGATGAATCGTACTCATTCATCTGACAGCCCCAGGTTTTAATATGCAGTTTTTTGATCATCGAACTAGCCATTGATTCAGAGCAGGGAAGTGCAGGGCGCGTATTGTAATGCTTTGCTGCTGTTGTGACCAGCACAGCAGGGCCTGAGATTGTGCAGCAAATTTCCGGTACACTTTATCTATCAACGTGATGACGTGAGCTATCACGGCAAGCAGAAGGATTAGAGTCAATGCAGGATTCACATTTTGATGTGGTGGTGGTGGGCGGCGGTATGGTCGGTGCCGCGCTGGCTTGTGGACTGGCACAGCAGCAATTTCGTGTGGCGGTGATTGAACGTGCCGAACCCGCAGCGTTTGACGCCGCAAGCCCGCCCGATGTCCGCATTTCCGCGATTGGAGCCTCGTCGGTAGCACTGCTGCGTCAATTGAATGTGTGGGAACGCGTGCAGGCGATGCGCTGTGCGCCTTATCGCAAGCTCGAAACCTGGGAGTGGCAAAGTGCACATGTGACCTTTGATGCCGCCTCGCTGGGCTTGCCTGAGCTGGGATATATGGTGGAAAACAGCGTGCTGCAACGTGCGCTGTGGGAAAAGATGCAGGAAGAGGGGATCACGCTGATCTGCCCCGCCAGCCTGCAACAGCTTCAATCGCATCGCGGCGGCTGGCAGGTTCAGCTGGATAATGGCACCACGCTGGATACGCGGCTGGTGGTTGGCGCGGATGGCGCCAACTCCCGCGTGCGCCAGCTGGCGGGAATTGGGGTGCGTGGCTGGCAATACGCGCAGTCCTGCATGCTGATTAGCGTCGAATGTGAGCATGATGCGGGGGATTCGACCTGGCAGCAATTTACGCCGGAGGGGCCACGTGCTTTTCTGCCGCTGTTTGATCGCCATGCTTCTCTGGTGTGGTATGACGCACCGGCGCGTATTCGCCAGCTACAGGCGTTGCCATTGTCACAGCTTGAAAGAGAGATTCACGCCCATTTCCCGGCACGCGCTGGGCGGGTTCAGGTGAAGAAAGCAGCCTCATTCCCTTTGGTTCGTCGCCACGCTACCCGCTATGTCTTGCCAGGATTAGCGCTGGTGGGCGATGCGGCACACACCATCAATCCCCTCGCGGGACAGGGCGTCAACCTCGGCTATCGTGACGTTGATGCATTAATCAATACGTTGGTGGAAGCGCGCAGCCAGGCACAGTTGTGGTCATCGGACGCGGTGTTACAGCGTTATCATCGTCAACGTTATAAAGATAATTTGCTGATGCAGGGCGGGATGGATCTGTTCTATTTTGCCTTTAGCAACACGCTGGCCCCATTGCGTTTTGTGCGTAATCTGGGATTGATTGCAGCGGAGAATGCCGGAGCGCTGAAACGTAAGGCGCTGAAGTACGCGTTGGGCTTATAGGTGTCAGAGCGTCGCAAGGCGCTCTTTGTTTTAACCGGAAGCAGAAAACAATAAAGCCCGCAAAAGCGGGCTTTATTGTGCAATTTGGCTGGGGTGCAGGGATTCGAACCCCGGAATGCTGGTATCAGAAACCAGAGCCTTACCGCTTGGCGACACCCCAA